>NZ_JBTVVN010000059.1:0-16471 GCF_054819755.1 Clostridium sp. DL1XJH146 | reverse complement strand
TCTTGGCAATTACCTCGACTGAACTTTCATCAGTTAGTATGGTCCAGCTTAGCTGGACGCACTGCATTGTGCATTGTTCATCATGCATTGTGCATTGTGCATTGTCTTTAAACTACATCTCTTTCTTTATCCCTCTACTAATTGTGTTTCTATAATCAATAAATTCATAAACATCCTCATCAAATAGTTCTGAGAATTCTTTAAGTTTTTCAATCTGCAAGTCTTCAATAGCTATTTTATTATCTTCGCAATAAATAACAATTGACCCTATAACTCCGTGAGCATCTCTAAAAGGCATTCCTTTATTTACAAGATAGTCTGCTCCTTCTGTTGCATTTAAAAATCCTTTTTTAACTGCATTATACATATTTTCTTCTTTCACTTTAATTCCATCTAACATATTCCACATTACTCTTATACATTTTAATGTTGTATCCACAGAATCAAAGAAAGTTTCTTTATCTTCTTGCATATCTTTATTATAAGCAAGAGGTATCCCTTTCATAGTAGTTAAAAGACCCATCAAATCACCATAAACCCTACCAGTTTTTCCTCTTATAAGTTCCGCTGCATCGGGATTTTTCTTTTGCGGCATTATACTACTTCCTGTTGAAAACTCATCACTTATTTGTATAAAATCAAATTCCTTAGAACTCCATAAGATCAATTCTTCACTAAGTCTACTCAAATGCATCATAATTATTGAAAAATTGGACATAAGCTCTAGCATATAATCTCTATCACTAACTCCATCTAGAAAGTTATCAACAGCTTTATCAAAACCTAACTCTTTTGCTGTGAATTCTCTGTCAGTATTATACGTAGTACCAGCAAGTGCACAACATCCAAGTGGACTTGCATTCATAATAGAAAGTGAATTTTTTACCCTTTTTAAATCCCTACTAAACATACTATAATAAGCCATCATATGATGTGTAAATGTAACTACTTGCGCCCTTTGAAGATGAGTATACCCTGGCATAATAACATGGTTTTTATCACCAATTTCTTTAAGTGCTCTCATCAATTCTTTAATTTCATCAGCAATCTCATTGGCTACTTTCTTAGCATACAATCTAGCATCAACAGCTACCTGATCATTTCTGCTCCTTGCAGTATGTAGTTTTTTTCCTACTTGCCCAATCCTCTTAATTAAGTTAGTTTCTACAAATGAGTGAATATCTTCATAATCACCTTCAATTAGCAACGCTTCATTTTCAATATCATTGAGAATAGAATTTAATCCATCAATAATCTCATCTCTTTCTTTATCCGTTAAAATATTTTGTTTTGCAAGCATTTTAACATGTGCAATACTCCCTGTAATATCTTCATAATATAATTTTCTATCAAAAATTAGAGAACTATTAAAATCCTCCATAAGTTTGCTTTCCTTGTCTTTAAATCGTCCACCCCAAAGTTTCATAAAAACACCCCTTTTTTTAATTTGGCTATATTTTAAAAAATTGTTGATAATCATAGATTATGTTTTTATATAAGGTATTTGTTGTTGATTAATGTGCAATTTGCAATGTGCAGTGTGCAATTATTGATGATTCTCCTCGTTCCTCAGAGAATCTTTTATTTATTTAATTAAAGATTTTCTTACCTATGGTAAGAAAATCAACCTTAATTGTGCATTGTGCATTGTGCATTGTGCATTGTATTATGTACATTTATTAGAATTATCACCTTACTCTAAAATAAATACCATATATAAAAACAGAACTAATTTATTATTTTCTATATTACCACAAATGTAATACAAAATACACTTATGCCCCAAAAATATACTTATGTATGAAATAAAAAGTTGCCAGCCTATATACTTATAAGGCTGGCACAAAATTATATCTTTATATTTAAGGGAAAATATAAACTTATTTGTTAAATTTATAAGCTTTAATTTTACTTGGTAGTGAAAATAAATTTATAAATCCTTCTGCATCTTTGTGATCATATAAATCACTTGCTCCGAAAGATGAAATTCCTTCATCATAAAGGGCAAATTCAGATTCCTTAGAAGCTATCATAATATTTCCTTTGTAAAGCTTCAACTTCACTGTACCAGTAACGGTTTCTTGTGTTTTTTCTACAAAACTATCTAAAGCTTCTCTTAAAGTAGTAAACCACAATCCATTGTATACTAGTTCTCCATATTGTTGAGCTACTGAATATTTATAATGTAATGTATCTTTATCTATTGTTATTTGCTCTAATTCTTGATGTGCAGCGTATAAAACTGTTCCTGCTGGTGTCTCATACACTCCTCTTGACTTCATTCCTACTAATCTATTTTCAACAATATCAATTACGCCAATTCCGTTTTCGCCGGCAATTTTGTTAAGAATTTCTACAATTTCAATAGGTTCCATTTTTGAGCCATCCACTGCAATTGGTGTACCTTTTTCAAACTCTATTTCAACATAAGTAGCTTCATCTTTCGCAAGCTCTGGTGGTGTAACCATTTGGTACATATCTCTTTTATGCTCATTTGTTAAAATTTCTAAATCTCCACCTTCATGACTTAAATGCCATGCATTTTTATCTCTTGAATATATTTTTTCTTTTGTAACTGAAAGCTCTATACCTTTAGAATTTGCATAATCTATAGCATCTTCTCTAGATTTTATATCCCAAATTCTCCATGGTGCAATTATCTTAATAGTTGGGTCAATAGCTGCAATCCCTACTTCAAATCTTACTTGATCATTTCCTTTACCAGTACATCCGTGACAAATATATTTTGCTCCTTCTTTTTGAGCAATCTCAACTAATTTTTTTGCTATCAAAGGTCTTGCATATGATGTTCCTAAAAGATATTTCCCCTCATAAGCAGCATTTGCTTTCAATCCTTTAAAAACATAATCTTTAATAAATTCAGCAGCTACATCCTCAACATAAATTTTTTGTGCCCCTGATTTTATTGCTTTTACTTTTACAGCTTCATGATCGTCGCCCTGTCCTACATCCACACAAACAGCAATAACATCTAAATCATAATTTTCTTTAAGCCATGGAATTATTATTGATGTATCTAGTCCTCCTGAATACGCTAAAACCACTTTCTCTTTCATAATATATCCTCCCTTTATCCTCTAAAATAATTTTATATTTACCTGTAATCATTAACTTATTTCTTTATTTTAGAATAAATATTAACAATATCTATTCTTAATATTTTCTTTGATTAGTTGTCTAAAGCTATTATAATACATTATTTATATTTATGCAATAACTATTTATAAATATACATATTTTTTTTATTTTCTTCTTTAAACTATGTAATAACCTATGTTTTAGCGAATTATACATTATAAAACTGTATAATTATAATCATATATACAAATAATAAAGCCCTGCAATTCACAAGGCTTCACTTTATTACACTGAAAATATAATACAATTATTTTATTTAAACTTATAAAATCTTATTCAAAAATTCTTTCGTTCTTTCCTCTTTAGGGCTACTAAATATTTCATGAGGTGTTGCTTCTTCAACTATCTTTCCACCATCCATAAATATAACCCTATCAGCCACCTCTTTTGCAAATCCCATTTCATGAGTTACAACAACCATAGTCATTCCTTCTTTAGCTAAGTCCTTCATAACGTTCAAGACTTCCCCTACTAATTCTGGATCTAAAGCTGATGTCGGTTCATCAAAAAGCATTATATCTGGTTCCATATTAAGAGCTCTAGCTATAGCAACTCTTTGCTTTTGTCCTCCTGAAAGTTTTGATGGATAAACTTCTTCCTTATCACTTAGTCCAACTTTATCAATTATATGTTTTGCTCTTTTCATAACTTTATCTTTTTCTTCTTTTTTAACTGTTATAGGAGCTTCTATGACATTTCCCATTACCGTCATATGTGGAAACAAGTTGAACCCCTGAAAAACCATGCCCATTTTTTCAATTGTTTCTCTCATCTTAGCTTTATTTTTAATATCCAGTTTATCTCCTTCTATATGAACTTCACCACCAGTTGGCACTTCCAAATGATTAAGACATCTTAAAAATGTACTCTTCCCTGAACCCGATGGCCCTATTATTACAAGGACTTCACCTTTTCTAACTTTTACATCTAAGTTGTTAAATACCTCTAATTTACCAAAACTTTTTGACAATCCTTTTGTTTCTATCATCACGAAATCTTCCATTTCATTATACCCCCTTTATACTAATAAACAGATAATTTTTTCTCTATTCTAGCAAATGCTGTTGTAAATACTGTTGTCATAACTAAATAAAAACATGCTGCTAAGAAAAAAGGTTCAATTGCTCGTCCACTAGAGGACATTCTCAATTGTGCTTTTCTCATAAGTTCTTCCATTGCTATAGCAGAAACTAATGATGTATCTTTAAGCATAATTATAAACTCGTTACCAACAGCTGGTATAATATTTTTAAAAGTTTGTGGCAATATTACTCTTTTCATTGTCTGCATATATGTGAAACCTAGTGCCTTACAAGCTTCAAATTGACCTTTATCAATAGAAAGTATCCCACCTCTTATTATTTCAGCCATATAAGCACCAGAATTTAAACTCAAACCTACAATTGCTGCGGAAAACGGTTCTATAGGCAGCCCTATTTGAGGAAGTCCATAATATAAAACGAATAATTGCAATAATAGCGGTGTTCCTCTAAATATCCATGTATAAAATGTTGCTATTTTCGAAATAACTATATTTTTAGAAATTTTGCATAAGGCAATAATAATTCCTATTATCGTTCCAATAAAAACTGATAAAACTGTTAATTCAACTGTAACCAAACTTCCTTTAAGCAATATTGGAAAAATCTTTTCTAAAAGCTCTATCTTCATAATATTTCCCCCTAATTTATCTTTATGTAAACTAAATTATTGTTGAATCTATTAAAATCAATATAAATTAATTCTATTTTTCTATACAATAATTAATTATTTATATTCATATATCAAACTACCCTTGTACAATCTATACAAGGGTAGTAATACATACTTAATCTCTATTTTTTACTTGTATGCATCATATCCAAACCATTTAATTGATAATTCAGACATAGTTCCATCTTCAGTAAGTTCCTTTATTGCAGTATTAAAAGCTTCTGTTAATTCTACATCTTCTTGTCTTAAACCAATACCTATTGGTTCTTCACTAACCATTTCATCTAATACCTTAAATTTTGTTTCCTCATCTAACGCTAGGTAATATCCACCTACTTGAGCATCCATTATAACTGCGTCAACTCTACCATTTTTTAAATCCATTATAGCTTCTGGAATTTTATCATATTTCTTCAACTCTTCAGTAAAGCTTAAATTCTCTTCTGCTGCAATTTGTCCTGTAGTTCCCATTTGGCAACCCAAAACTTTTCCATCTAAATCTTCTTCTACGCTGATGTCAGAATCTTCAAGAGTAACAAGTATTTGTCCACCTAAAATATATGCATCTGTAAAACCAATACTTTCTTTTCTTTCATCAGTAACACTTAATGAAGATAAAATAATATCAAATTTCTTAGATTGAAGAGCAAGTAAAATACCGTTCCATTCAGTAGGTATAAATTCCATTTCTACCCCAAGTTTTTCTCCTAAAGCAGCCGCTAAATCTACATCAAAACCAACAAGATTATCCGAATCATCTCTGTACTCCATAGGTGGATATGAATCATCTACGCCTATAGTAATTACACCTAACTCTTGAACTCTTACTAAAGATCCATCGCCTTCTGCTTCCTCGTCAGTTGCTTCCCCATCTGTTTCATTTTCTACGGCAGTATTGCTATTATTACTAGTTTCTTCTTCTGTATTCCCTGCACATCCTGCAAGTACACTTAACCCTAAAATAACTGTCAACATCAATGCTAATATCTTTTTCATTTAATCTCCCCCTGAATATTAATTTATTACAAATTTAGTTTTAAACTAAATTTATCAACTTTTTTAATTATTTCTTTTGTAAATAAGTATGTTTATATTTATACACTTTTTTTAATATTTATTCAAGTATTTTTTTCACTAAACTTCTGTAGGACTTTTATCAATTTAATATATGTTTAAATGTATATTAATCAAAAACATTTTATTAATTAATATAATTATCTAACATTAAATATTATATCTATTATATTATCAATATGATAATTTTGCAAGTTTAATTTATAACTTTGCAAAATCTTTATGTTTGTATAAATACTTATATTGTGGGAAATAGTCCAGATATTTAAACTAAATAAATTTAAAAATAAAAGTCACAGTGGCAAATAAAAAAGAACCCTTTAAAAGAGTTCTTCTATAAAAAATATTAAATTTCATTCTAATTTTGGTCTACATCAATTTCCTATAAGTTTTTAATTACTTCTTCTGTAAACTCAGTAGTTGACGAATTACCAACAACATCTGGAGTAGCTACCTTCTGCTCTCTTATAACTTTAGCTACTGCTGCATCAATTTTATCAGCTATTTCTATTTCACCTAGATATCTAAGCATCATAACACCTGTTAATATTGCAGCTGTTGGGTTTGCTATGTTCTTCCCAGCTATATCAGGTGCTGAACCATGGACTGCTTCAAAAACAGCAATATCTTCACCAATATTTGCACCAGGTACTATTCCAAGTCCTCCAACCATTCCAGATGCTAAATCTGAAACTATATCCCCAAATAAATTAGGAAGAACAAGAACATTAAAATCATTAGGATTCTGAACTAATTTCATACACAAAGCATCAACTATTTTATCATCAAATTTTATATCACTGTAGTCCTCACTTATCTCCCTACAACATCTTAAAAATAGACCGTCTGTAAATTTCATTATATTAGCCTTATGAACAGCCGTAACTTTGTCTCTATTCTCTCGTTTTGCTAAATCGAAGGCAAATTTAGCAATCCTTCTACTAGCCTTACCTGTTATTACTCTTATAGTTTCAGCAGCATCATCACCAACATTATGCTCAATACCTGCATATAATCCTTCTGTATTCTCTCTAACAATAACTAAATCAATATCCTCATACCTTGAAGCTATTCCCTCGTAAGATTTTATAGGTCTTACATTTGCATATAAATTTAAAGCTTGCCTTATTGCAACATTAACACTCCTAAACCCAACGCCAATAGGAGTTGTTATAGGTCCTTTCATTGCAATTTTATTCTTTTTAATACTATCTAGTACCATTTCTGGTAATGGTGTTCCATATTCATCCATAACAGCCGCACCTGCTTCTACGACCTCCCAATTGATATCTGCACCAGCCGCATCCAAAACCTCTCTAGCAGCAGTCATAACTTCTGGTCCAATCCCATCACCAGGAATCAGTGTAATATTATATGACATTTTTTGTCCCCCTTTTCCTATGAATTTCTTTTTTTGCATAAATTATATATCTATAATTCATTTAAATACCTTTTTCTATTTTTTCCCTTATTATAATTATGCTAAAGCATGTATATTTATGTTGTATTAGGTTTTTTACATTTACAAACCTTCATTTTTCCTTTAAATACATTATTATATTAACATAAATTCGAAATTTAATCAAAGTTTTTTGCAGTTTTAATTTATAAATATTTCATTTTATAATACAGCGTACAAAAACACCAGACAAATCAATCTGGTGTTTTTATATTTTTTTCTATCATATTTTTTAATTCTGATGATATTCCCTTTACTTCTTCTCTTGATAATTTATCAATATAAACTGGTTTTCCTATTATAATATTAATTTGTCCTTTTTTCATTCTATACTTATTTCCCTCTAAATACTTGTATGAACCATCTATAGTAACAGGTACTATTGGTGCTTTCGCCTTTAACGCCATTTTTAAACTTCCTTTTTTAAATTCATTCATCTTAGGCCCTTTACTTCTTGTTCCCTCTGGAAATATCAACATAGAATGTCCATTCTTTATATTTTGTGCTCCCTCATTGATTGCTCTTAAAGAATCTCTAATATCTTCTCTATTAATAAATATGCATTTTATTTGTTTCATCCACTTGCTAATAATATTATGCTTCTCAATTTCCTTTTTTGCAATTACGCCAAAAGGTTTGTCTATATATCCAATTGTAGCCGGAATATCAAAATATCCTTGATGATTAGAGACGAAACAACAAGCTTCTTCCGGTATATTTTCTCTGCCCTCAACATTTACTTTTATTCCAGATACCTTTAGAAATTTTCGCCCCCATTCCATAACTTTAATATGTATGTATTCCTCTGCTTCTTCAAATCTTTCTTGTTTTTTTAGTTTATTTATTTTAATCATCTTAAAATTCGAAAACAACATAAAAAACAGAAAGTACGGATACGCTAATATAGTTCTCATATAAATCTCCTCACCTTTTTTTTATATTAAATGTGCAATTTGCAATGTTCAATTTGCAAATTGCAAATTGCAAATTGCAAATTGCTAATTGCTAATTGCTAATTGCTAATTAATATCCCACATCTTATTATAATGATTTTTTTCTATTTCTTCAAATACAATAATATAAAAATCGTATTTTTTTATTTTGGACTAAAAATAAAGAATATGATAAAATTAACTGAGAATAGAGTGAGGTGAATAGATGAAGAAAAATAAAAAGATAAATAGTTTAATATCTGCAATAGTAATAATAGCAGTTGGTTTTTTATACGTATTTGGCTTTATAGACCTTGGTTCCAACTCTGACAAAATAATAATAGATACAGACGGAAAACTTATAGTGCACTATATAGATGTTGGTCAAGGTGATTCTATGCTCCTACAAGCTGATGGTATGAATATGCTTATAGATGCTGGTTCAAAATCAGCTAAAGATGAGCTTTTGAATTACCTTGATAACCTTGATATAAAAAAATTAGACTATATAATAGCCACTCATCCTCATGAAGACCATATAGGTAATATGAGTTATGTTATTGACAAATATGATATTGGTACTATTTATGCACCAAAGAAAACAACAACTACAGATACATATAAGGCTATGATAAAAGCTATATCAAATGCTGACAAAAAGATAACTGTTGCTAAAGCTGGCAAAGAATTTATATTTGGCAATGATGTTCATTGTCAAATAGTTGCACCAAACAGCACATCATATGATGATACAAATAATTATTCAGTTGTTATGAAAGTTACATTTGGGAAAACAAGCTTTCTATTTACAGGAGATGCAGAAAAAGAAAGTGAAGATCAAATTTTAGAAAATAATTTCTATATAAACTCTGATGTACTAAAACTAGGCCATCATGGTAGTACCACATCGACAACTGATGAATTTCTAATGAAAGTTGATCCTAAAATAGCAATCATAACTGTAGGCGAAGATAATGATTATGGTCATCCACACAAAGAAATTATAGATAAATTAGAAAAAGAAAATATTCAAATATTTAGAACAGATAAAGATGGTACTATTGTTTTAGAGAGTGATGGAGAAAAAATAATAAACTTAAGAGGTGAATAAAATGAATCCAATAGCTTTTAATTTATTTGGTTATGATATACGGTGGTATGGTATTTTGATTAGTATAGGTATTTTATTGGGATTGCTTTTAGCCCAAATTCAATGTAAGTACTACGAAGAAGATTTTGATAAAGTAACTGATATATTTCTAGTAGGACTTCCTATAGCTATTATAGGAGCAAGACTTTATTATGTGATTTTTAGTTGGAGCTATTACAGCCAAAACCCTTCTCAAATCATTAATATAAGAGGCGGCGGACTTGCCATTCATGGTGGAATAATTGGAGCTGCCCTAGTATCATATTTTATGAGTAAACATAAAAATATTAGTTTTCCTAGACTTTTAGATATAATTGCACCTTCATTTCTTTTAGGCCAAACAATTGGTAGATGGGGAAATTTCATGAATGGCGAAGCACATGGAGGTGCCGTTACAGAACAGTTCATATCAAAATTCCCTGAATTTATTCAAAAAGGAATGCTTATAAACGGAACCTATTATCATCCTACTTTCTTGTATGAATCAATTTGGAATTTTTTAGGGCTACTAATTCTAATCATTATAAGTAGAAAAATATATAATTTTAAAAAGGGCGGTATATTCGCTATCTATTTAATATATTATTCAATAGGAAGATTCTTTATCGAAGGTTTGAGGACAGACCAGCTAACAATGGGAATTATACCAATAGCCCAGTTAGTAAGTGTACTATCAATAATAGGTGGCCTTGCTTTTCTATTACTCGGTAACAAACAAAAGAGCAAATATCATCTATAAGTTCTTGACAAGATGATTATATCATTGTATAATCATCTTGTTGATTTTTTTAATAACATTTATGCCGAAGTGGCGGAACTGGCAGACGCACAGGACTTAAAATCCTGCGGTGCTAAAACACCGTACCGGTTCGATTCCGGTCTTCGGCACCAAAAAGATTCTTAGATATTATATCTAAGAATCTTTTTTATATCTTTAATTTACTGCAATACTCTTTTAAAATATTCGCTATGTCTTAAAATATTGTTGAAATTATTAAATTATTTAAATTAATTTAATAATCAAAGATTTTCTGACCAAAGGGAAAAAAATCATCCTTAATTGTGAATCGTGCATTGTGCATTAATTATGTTCTTCCCTCAAAATTAACCTAATGCCACATCTAAAATCATCATTACTGAAAATCCAATCATACATCCAATCGTTGCAATATCTGTTTTGCTTGGTCCTTCACCCTGTTGGGCTTCTGGGATCAATTCTTCAACAACAACATAAATCATAGCCCCAGCCGCAAATGCCAATGCATATGGAAGAATATGTTGCATAGATACAACCGTTATAGCTCCAATAACACCTGCAATAGGCTCTACTACCCCTGATGCCTGTCCATACATAAAGGATTTCCTTCGCGATAAACCTTCTCGTCTAAGGGGTATTGAAACTGCAGCTCCTTCCGGAAAGTTTTGTAGCCCAATACCAATTGCTAAAGCAACTGCCCCTGCTAAGGAGGCTGAAGGTAATCCATAAGCAACAGCTCCAAAAGCGACCCCTACTGCAAGTCCTTCAGGAATATTGTGCAAAGTTATTGCAAGTACAAGAAGTATACTTCTTTGCCAGCTCGTTTTAATCCCCTCGGCTTCTGAAGTATCAAGTCCCATATGTAAATGAGGTAATAATTTGTCCACCGAAAACAAAAATGCTCCACCAGCTAAAAAACCTATAGCAGCTGTAACCCAAGCTACTTGACCCAAATCTTCTGCCATATCAATTGCAGGTGCCAAAAGCGACCAAAAACTTGCTGCAATCATTACTCCTGCTGCAAAGCCTAGCATACCATTTAACAAATTTTTATTAATTTTTTTAAAGAAAAATACTAAAGAAGCTCCTAGAGCTGTAACTCCCCAAGTAAAAAGCGTTCCAATTAACGCTTGCCTTATTGGCGAAAATTGTGATAGCCATTCCAACATATTCTTTCCTCCTATACTACTATAATTATTTGTATATATTATAACATAAATTATTAATAAATAACTTATGTTACTTTATTATTCAAATTCTATCAACAGAAGTATTTTGTACTAAATCTGATATCTGATCAGATTTTATTCTGAAATGGCATCCAATTAATTAAATATATTATTAAGCAGTTTGCTATTTTTAAATATCAAGTTCTTCTTTTGTATAATATGCAATACCTATTGCACCCGGTCCAACATGTGTACCTATAACAGGGCCAATGGGTGTAACTTCTATAATTTTACCCGTCATTTCATTAATTAGCTTTGCAACTTTTCTAGCTTCTTCTTCACAATTTATATGATGAACTATAGCTTCTCCAAATCCAAATTTTTCGATATCCCCTAAAAACACATCTATTATCTTTGCTAAAGCTTTTTTCGAAGTCCTTACTTTGCTCAAAACAGCTGTTTTCCCATCAATTACAGTAAGTATTGGTTTAATTTGAAGAATACCACCTATAAGTGCACTTGCAGAACCAATTCTACCACCTTTTTTCAAATATTCTAATGTATCAGGAATAAAAATAAACTTACTGGATTTTACATTTTTTTTCGTTTCGGTAATAACATTTTCAAAAGATTGTCCTTCTTTTGATGCCTTTGCAGCAGCAAGGGCTGCAAATCCCAATTGCATACAATTCGAACGCGAATCTAATATTTCTATTTTAGCTTCTGGGTATTTTTCTAAAACTATGTTCTTAGCAAGCATAGCAGTAGAATATGTTCCACTCATATCAGATGAAATAAATATACCCACTATATCATTACCTTTAACGACATTGTTCTCAAACAACTTACAAATGTCATCAATCGAAGGCTGTGAAGAAGTAGGTATCTTATCTTCTTTTTTTAATTTATCATAAAATTCTATATTGCTAATCTCTGTCTCTTTAAAGGATGTATTGCCAAATATTACACTTAATGATACAATTTCTATTTCATATTTTCGAATTAATTCCTTTGGAATATACGAAGTGCTATCAGTTACTATTTTTATTGTCATCTAAACCATCACCTAACTATTTTTAGTATATTTAGACCTATTATATCATATTTTTCATTAATGAAAAACTAAACTTATTACAACCTTTTTTTAATGGATAATTTGCAATTTGCAATGTTCAATTTGCAATTGCGGATGATTTCCTTAATTGCAAATTTCAAATTGCAAATTTATAATTGTTATATGAATTGGAAATTGTTTATACAGTTATATAAAGTAAAACTGTCATTAGAAAAAAGAAGATTACTATAGAAAGACAAATATAGTTAAAACTCAACTCTATTTCCCTTACTTTGTTAAGCAGCTTAGATTTCAATATAATAAAATTATATATGATAACCCCCGCTATAATGCTAATAATATAGACTTGACCTTTATGAATATATGATCCAACACTTATATGATTCTCTTGCGAGAATAAAAATAATATAATCTCCTCACCAAATATTCCTCCTAAAAAGCAAATAGCTCCTAATGTCAATACCACTAGTTTTTTATTAAAAGATATATTCTCAGATTCTACGATACCAAAATTACTGTTTACTCTTATAGTATCTATTATAGATTTATCACTTTCCTGTAAAATATTATCAATATTCTTTTTTTTCATAAATAAATTGCTAAATTTATTTATATAAATATTATCGCCACTATTAAATAACATAGAAGAATATTTTACATAATATATTATTGTGCCTAAATTCACAAAAATAATTGCATACTCCATAAAAGTTCCAACTGTGCCCTTTTGAATTAAATACTTTGAAACACTCCCATTAAAAAGTGGGGCCCCTGTTACTCCAAGTATAGCTAAAATAGTAGCTATAGATATCAATGGCATTCTCTTGAATACCCCTCTTATTTCATATATATTTCTAGTTTTATACTCTTCAATAATTAATCCAGCAGTTAAGAAAAGAACGGATTTAAAAATAGCATGATTTAATAAATGATATATCCCACCCCAATAAGAATAGGTATTGGGATAATTTATCCCAATCATTATAAGTCCAATTTGCGAAACAGTAGAGTATGCAAGTATAAGCTTTATATCTGTTTGAGCCAAGGCAAAAAAGAAACCTATAACACCTGTTAAAAGTCCTAATATGAGAAAAATATTCCCTGTATCAAATACTGGTGAAAACATAAATTGCATTCTTATAAATAAATATATGCCCGTTTTAACATATAATCCTGATAAAATAGCCGAAACAATAGATGGTGCACTAGGAGTCCCATGTGCTTTAGGTAACCAGCTAAATAAAGGCATAAGAGCTGACTTTAACCCCACAGCTGTAATTATTAATGCATAAGGTAAAATCATTGATTTACTATTGTTTACGCTGCTCATTAATTCATTAATATTATATATATTCAAAACCCCGAAAACTTTATATAAATAGCCTATTCCAAATAAAAACATCGTCATTGCTGCAATATTTACTAAAAGATAAACCATTCCATCATAAATAGACCTTTTATCTTTCTTAAACATAATAAGAATACTCACTACCATAGTAGAAACTTCTAATAGTACATATATATTAAATAAATCTTCACTATAAAACACTCCAATAATTAAACCTTGCAAAATTAAAAACAAAAAAATAAATAAATGATTAATATAATCCTTGTCATAACTAAATATAAGCATGGATAAAAATAAGAAGAGTGTTAGAACTACCAAAATTGAAGATAAAATATCTGCTCTAAGGCCAATACCAATCGCTGAACTATACCCACCTAAAACTTGAACTACCGTACCCATAGATTTTACATAAATAAAATTCTTAAATGATAAAATCAATAATATTATTTGTATAAATATAACAAAAATCTTCATGTTTTTCTTAGGAAATAAATACATCAGTATAGCCACTAAAATAGGGATTAGTATAAAAATATATAAATCAATCATTGTTTATCCACCCTCTTCTTTTTAACTTTTTCCCAATTTGTCGTACCATATCTGTGATATAAAGTAATAAACATAGTAAGTGATACAGCTGTAACTGCAATTCCAATAACTATTGCCGTTATCATCAACGCTTGTGGTAACGGGTCTGCAACAGGACCTTCAATGCCTACCCCTATAGGAACTTTTGCCCCTATTTCATAATTTATAGTGACAAAAAATAAAATTATCGCAGTTTGAATAACCCCTAGTGAAATTATAGTTTTAATTATATTACGTCTTGCTATTAATCCATAAAATCCAATAAAGAACAATATAATACTAACAGTTTCTCCATTTATAAAATCTAGATTAAACATAAATTCACCTACTTTCATAAAAAACAAATCTTATAAATATAATCGATAATCCGCAAAACACTTTAAATCCGATTAATGAATTCATTAAAACAAGATAAGACTCCTTTAAAAAAGCAAACTCATTATTTAGCCCTAAAATAATAAATAGTGTCCCTATCAATAAAATAAATAAAAAAGTGAACTTTTCTAGTCTCTGTAGTAAATATAAATTGATATTTTGGGCTGGGTTAATTAAATATCTAATTATAAATAGAGCTGACAAAACTGCTCCACCTTGGAATCCACCACCAGGAGACTTATGTCCATTTACTATTATATAAATACCAAAAGTTAAAATGAATGGATATAGCAAAACTGATATTACAGAAATAATTTGCGAATCTTCCTTAGATATAATTCCCTTCTCTATAATTGGCTCCACATGTTCATCGCTATCATGCCTTGAAAAATGTATAATCCCGATTACACTAACAAGAAGCATTAAGGCTTCAAAAAAAGTATCATATAATCTATAATCTAAATAAATTGATGTCACTATATTTTTAGAAGAAGTGTCTTTGAATGCATTTTCCAGATAATAATAGCGACTTCCCCCTGCTACCAACTCAATTTCACTATAGTACAGAAAAATAAAAAGAGAGGCTATAATAATCATAAATAGGCCAACAACTAATTTTCTTTCTAAAGATCTAATTTTCATTTAAAACCTCCTCTTCCTTTATTTTATCAACAACAAGATGAAGTTCTGAATCACATTCAAAACAAATAAAATCTTCTAGACCTTCAATCAAATAGTTATCTTCATTACAGTAAATAGTTAAATCATTACCATTTTGAACAACAATAAGGTCATAATCATGCTCATCTTTTATATGCTCAACTTTCTCAGAAGTATATATAACATGGGTTTCTAATTCCTTTTTTGAACAAAACTTTTCTATTAATCCAATAATATTCTCTCTTCTCTTTATTTTTTCTGGTTGGTGCTTCTCTCCTTCAACCAAATAATAAATAGAAAAAATCTTATATTTTTGTAGTGCTACCAAAAATAAAATAGTACTCAAAGTGCATCCCATTATTGCCTCTGCAATAGCAACATCTGGCGCACTGTACAAAAGATAGCAAAAGGAACTCACTAGAGAAAATATACCCATTAATATTATTGAAACTCTCATTTTCTTTGCATTTATTGCGCTATAGGCAAATATAATAGCTAAAATCAAAAATATTTTTAACACAATCATACCTCCTACTTTTCTCGAAATCCACTTTTATAAGCCGACCTAACAATAGAGTGAGTTGATACAGGATTTATTATAGTAACAATAATCATAATCAAAAATACTTTTAAAGAAAAGTAGTTAAATCCAGACCTCACTATTACCCCAATCATTAATAAAATAAACCCAACGGTATCTATAGTTGAAGCAGTGAGTATCCTAGCATAGAATTTATTAAATCTATAAATACCAACAACTCCAAAAATCATAAACACAACCCCAACTGTAATAAGAATATTTCCCGCTAGTTCCTGCATAAAACCCCTCCTTTTTTTAAAACAAGTGTGCAATTTGCAGAGTGCAGATTGCAGTTAAAAATTTAAAAGCTTATAACATTAAAATATTTAATAATACATTTAATATTTACTCTCTTCCTTTGGTTTTGCCTTTGGTTTTGCCTTTGGTTTTGCCTTTGGTTTTGCCTTTGGTTTTGCCTTTGGTTTTGCCTTT
>NZ_JBTVVN010000058.1:0-17469 GCF_054819755.1 Clostridium sp. DL1XJH146 | reverse complement strand
CTCCTATCCATCCTTTTATAAACTTGAATTCTTATTGTTTTCTTTTTTCTTTCATCCTGTTTTGTTTATATTTAAAATAATTATTTTTGAACTATTTCAAGTAACTTTCTAAAACTTCTAATCTGTTATGACCTAAAATTTTCGTAAGTTCTTTTCTAACTTCTAATTCATTTCTTCCCTTTTCTATCTCTCTTGAATAATAGTCTTTTGCAAATTCCTTTCTCATACTATGAATTCCACAATGAGTATATTTATCTGTTATTTTATTTCTAATTCTACTAAATGTCTTTGAGTAACTATCAGCTTTATTCGTGAAAAATCGGTCATGTGAGCTTGTTTTACTTTTAAAGTAATTATAAATCTTCTCAACTACCTTTCGTTGATCTGTAGTCAAATTTAAAGCTTCTATATTTCTACTACGTCCACCTTTAGACCGATGAATATGAATTTCTTTAATTTTTTCATCTTCATTTATTTTAAAATCTTCTTTTCTTAAATTAGTTATTTCTCTTACTCTTAATCCTAGAGCCCTTGATGTATCAAATGCTAATCCATTCTCATATTTACTTTGATAAGCATTATTTATAATTTTATCGTGAATGTCACGTGGCATCTGCTCCCTTTTCTGAATTGAATTTTCTGCAATAACTTCTTTATAGCTTGTATCTACAAATACTGTTTCCTTATTAATTTGTTTACTATAAACATTTTGTAATTTTGCGACCTGGCTTGCATAAGTTGCTGCTGTTTTTGCATCATATGCTTTTCCATTTTTAAAATTTCCTTTTCGTATAAAAGATTTAAACATACCTGGTGTAATCTCATCTAAATATCTTATTCCAAATTCAGCTCTACAGTATTTTGTAAATGCCACACAAGTCTTTTTAGTTGCATTATATGTTTTCTGTGAATATATTTTATCTTTTGTATATTCATCTTGACTTAAATTATTGTTTAGAGCATTTCTTTTATCTGCATGTCTACTCCTTTTGTATCCTTTTTCATATGCTATTTTTAAAACTTTTGTAGCTTGAAATACTACACTCTCTCTTTTACTCAAATTAATCACTCCTTAAGTTTTTGTATATAAAATAGACTTCATCTTATAGCCAAGTCTGAATTATCATCAATTTTTTATATTTTTTTTAACACAATTTGGTGGTCATTCCTTACATACTTAGTGATATTTTTATATGTATTATTAATTAAATCTCCAACTATGATAATTGAATTGTTAATTATCATAGTTGGTGGTCATTTATTACATAGTTAGTGGTTATTTATCCTATAGTTGTTATCCTGAACGGATTAAGTGGGCACATCCCCCTCTGCTGGCGCATTCACCCCCTTAATCCGTACAGTACATAACAATTTATAAATTTGTTTTATTATTTAGAAACACCCAGACGAGCTATTCTTAACAGAAAGGCCCAAAAAAATAAAATTGACTATGATTTAATAAAATACGATAGTCAACACGAGCTATTAAAGCTCAAGTAGCTAAATTAATTATTAATCACTTATATCTCACATGAGTTAAATGAGTATTATGATACTAAGTTGTTCCAAGCGATTTAAGTAATAGGATTAATTATTTTAATGTGCAGCTACTATGCACTATTTAATTTTTTAGCTTTAAGCCATTTTTATATTATTTATATTGTTTGTTTTTTTAGCTCTAAGCCATTTTTTTTATTAAAATATTTTTATACATATATATTATAGTACAAAAAATTTTAATTTTTGTTATTTCATAAAAAAAGGTTAAAAAATTTTTTTAACTATGTAACGAATGACCACCAAATTTTTTATTCTTTTTCAGAAAAATAGATAAATAAAAACTTAGATATTCTTTTTTTTGCAACAACAATACAGTTGTTGTTTTAAATGTTTTACAATCTTTTTGTTTATATGTTTAGGCAGCTATAAAACCCTTGATATAACTAGCTTTAAAAATTTTAATAATACTTTTTGCTACCTAAACAATACTTTTTGCTACCTAAATATAATTTTAATAATACTTTTTGCTACCTAAACAATACTTTTTGCTACCTAAATAATACAGTACTGAAAGCTTGTATTGTATTATTTATATGGTATTATATAGATAAGGAGGTCAATTTATGAATGATAATTATATAGTAACAAAGGCAAATACTTTAATAACTTCAAATTATGATTTAAGTTTAGAAGAACAAAGAATTATTTTAACATTGGCTAGTATGGTACAACCAAATGATGAGGAATTTAAAGCATATAAATTCAAAATATCTGATTTTTTAAAATTATTAGGAATTGAAGATAAGCGAAAATATTCTCGAATACCTAAAATAACAAAAGAATTAATGCAAAAGGTTCTTGAAATTGAAAAAGAAGATGATATTATACAAGTTGCTTGGATATCATCAGCACATTATAGAAAAGGTACTGGAACAGTAGAACTTGAATTTAGTCCAAAATTAAAGCCGTATATGTTAGGGTTAAAAGAATTTTATACAAGTTATAGGCTTAAAAATGTATTAGAACTTAAAGGAAAATATTCAATTAGAATATACGAAATTTTAAAAAGTAATGAATTTAAAAAAATAGCAATTATAGAGGTTGATGAACTTAGAAAAATATTAAAAGTTAATAGTGGATCATATTTAGTCTATCAAAATTTTAAGAATAGAATAATTTTAAAAGCACAAAAGGAATTGAAAGAAAAAACAGATATAAGCTTTGACTTTGAAGAAGTAAAAACAGGAAGAAAAGTAACATCAATAAAATTCTACATACACAAAAACAATAAAAAATCTTCAGCTAAAACTATTGCTAATAAAGCTAAACGAGAAATAGCAGCTACAAAAGAGATTGAAGAAGATACCGAACAAATTAAAAAGGTTAAATCTCTTATAAAAGAAAATATAACTAGTCTTGAAGCTACAAAATTATTATCTGCAGCTAATAATAATATTGAACTTATAAAAGAAAAATATGATATTTCAAAATCAATGAATAATATAGATAATCTAGTAGGATGGTTAATAAGAGCAGTAAAAGAAAATTATCAAGCTCCAGTAAATAAACGTAAGAAAGACCCTTTTATTGATAGAGAACAAGCTAGTTACGATTTAGATAAAATAGAAAAGGTATTATTAGGTTTGGAGCATTATGAAGATGAAAAAGATAGTGATACAAAAAAAGAAATACAAATCATACAAGATATGATAAAAGAAGATATAACGGAAGATAATGCTATAGCATTACTAGTTGAATCTAACCACAATATTGAACTTATTAAACAGAAATATGAAATTTCTAAATTGATTAATAATATAGATGATAGAGCAAAATGGATAATAGAACAACTCAAAGCAGAGAGATTAAAAAATACAAAAACATAATTATATAGTGTTTTATTAATATTACAACTTTTGTTGAAAAATCAACAAAAGTTGTTGAAAAATCAACAACTTTTGACTAAAAATCAACAAATATTGTTGATTTTTCAACATAATATATTGCAGTTATTAATTCCAAAAGAAAATTATTGTTGAGATTATAAGTAGTATAACAATTATTGTTCCACTCATAATTAGAATATTTTTCATTAAATCTACATACTTAGCTATCCTCATATTATCTTTCTCATTTAATTGTGTACATATTTTTGTTTTCATTACTCGCCACATCCAAAGATATATAAGTATACTAGAAATTCCTATAAATAAGGTTAGTATCATAACCATAATCATACCTGCTTTCATTCTTTGTATTATTAATTTAATCATATACTATATTTGTCTTAAGATTTGTTATAATGGTTAAGTAATTCTTTATCAGTAATAAGGTCTTTTGACCGATTTAACATTTCTAAAAACCATTTTGGATCTTTATCAATTTTTCTTAATATATCATCATGCGCACCATCTTGGACTTGATGATTCTCATATCTTGTAATTGTCCCTTTGCCCCAATCAAGAATTTCAGAAAAGTCCTTTTGACTTACATCATATTTTTCTCTTATACTAATAATTTCACTTGATGTTAATAATCCTACCTTTTTACGGTATGCGTTTTTCATTGCAAGTCTATTTGTTTTAATCATCTCTTCATCTTCTAGATATTCATCTGCATTAGAGCAATACTCGTAGATAGCTTTAAAGGAAATTCCTTCTTCTCTGAATATTTGATTTTCAATTACTTCTACTGTAGCCACTTCATGTTCTTCCATACAGATTAAACATAATTTTTTTTCAGTTTTAATTTTTCTCATTTTTTCACCTCAACTTTTCTTGTAGGAAATTTATATGTTCAGTATATTGTTCAAAAGGTTATTATTTGTATTTTGAAATGAATTCAAATAAAGCAAGACTAATCATATCTTGTTTTTTTATACCTTTATTCTTCTCACAAAGAGCCGTAAATTCATCAAAAATTGGTTTATATACTTTAATACTTTTAGTGACGATATTGCTCTTAAATACGCCAGGAATGATATTAATATCTATTTGTGTTGAATTAAGTGCTATTGTATTATTTTCATAATTTTTAAGCATATCCAATATGTTCTCTTTTACGTTAATTAATTCAATTAAATCATCCTTCATATTAATGAAATCGTGCATCTCTTTTGATGAATTATCTTTATTTATTAAAGTATTATTTTTCTGTGATTTATTTTCCTCTGTTTTATGTGTTTGCAATACTTTTATATTATTTTTATCATATTGTTTTGTATATTGTCTTGTAGCACTATCAAAAGAATATCCTATCTTTTTAAATCTATCCCTAATAGTTGTCTTACTAATATGTAACTGGGTACTGATAATTCTTAAGCTATCACCGTTTAAGAGCAGTTGATTTATATATTTTATTTGCCCTAATGTATCAAGATTATCAAAATTAGATCTATTCATAGAAAGCCTCCTAATAGATATTTTTATATTACTTATATAATACACTTAATTTACAAATATTACAATAAAGGTATTTAGATATTATTTATATAATGTTTACAAATTAATTAGTTAATAGTAAAATATAATTAATAATAAATGAGGTGATTATATGGCCAGAGTAACAAAAGCTATGTTGGAAGAGAAAGTTGAACAGTTACAAGAATTAGTTAATTCACAAATGAATCAGATCATGCAGCTGCAGCAAGAAAAAGAAGATATATTGAATAATAAGGATTGTGTATCAAAAGCAGAGTTTGAGGGCGTTATTCATGAGTTGGAACGTGTAAGAATTAGTTGCGAAACTATATCCGGTTTACATGAGAAAGATAAAGAAAAAATAATACAGTTAGATAAAAAAGTTAAAGCATATAAAGAAGGTCATAACGCTTTCATCAAGAATATAGAATTAAACACAGAACAAAAGAAAATATTAGATAAACGAATTAGCTTTTTAGAAAAGAAATGTGAAGAATTAACAGAAGAAAATGAAAAAATGAGAATTGTAAATAAGTCATTAATTAATAAAAAAACAGAAAAAATACATAATGCTCGTGGAGCTGGTAGAAAGAGCAACTTAACCCAGGAGCAACTACAGAAAGTTTACGAACTACATAAACAAGGAATGTCTTATAGTAAAATAGGGGAAGAGGTGGGTATTAGTAAAGCTTATGTATGCAAATTAATTAAGAAACAAAAGTAATAATAATATTTACTGATTTTTGAGTTGTTAAAAAGATTTATTGTCAATAAAGAAAATGAGATAAATTTTGAAACTACAATAATAAAAAGATGCAAATTTGTTGAAATACATATTTTTCAATCTTATAATTAAGTAGAATAGTTTCTTGTGATTTTAGTACATATATAGAAAATTAAAGGAGAATTGTTTACAAATGATTGATAATAAAAAAGTT
Source organism: Clostridium sp. DL1XJH146 (assembly GCF_054819755.1). NCBI lineage: Bacteria > Bacillati > Bacillota > Clostridia > Eubacteriales > Clostridiaceae > Clostridium > Clostridium sp. DL1XJH146. The sequence continues at coordinate 11,612 of NZ_JBTVVN010000058.1, read as the reverse complement.
GGTGAATTATCAAAAAAGATTATAGATGAATTTAACTTGACACTTTTAGAAGGACAACCTATATTATGTGGTAAAAGTAATATAGATCATATGAAAAATAAACATCCAGAATCATATAGAATTTATGGTGATAAAATTAGTGAAATTATAAATAGTCCTGATTTTATAGCTAAGCATCCTAATAAAAAAAGCATAGAATACATAAAAGTATTTAAAAATAAGAAAGATGACTACGTTTTAGTGGCAGTTAGAGCTTCTGGTAATAATAGGTTGTTTGTAAAAACATTATTTATTATGGATACAGAAAAAGTGGAAAAATACAGAAAAAAAAACGCTTTAGTTCCTTATGAATAAAAAAATATAAATTTTTTTATATTATTTATAAATTTTTTTAAAAAATAATTGTATTTTTTTTAATATGTGGCTATAATAAAGATATAAACACATAGAATATTAAAGAGAGTAACTGAGGGCGGAACAGGTAGCCGCCACCACGCTTATGCGATAGGAGATGCAGATTACCACCTGCCTTTATTCTCGATGTATAAATAAAGCCATAGGATATCCTATGGCTTTATAATTATCTTTTTTTTGTAGATTTTATAGTTTTCTTTTTCTCATTTTTCTAATTAATGTAGTCTTGATAATTTTAGTCACGTCTAAAATTTCTTTATAATACATGTCTTTGTCACCATTTATATTTAATAAACTTAACACATGAACTATTTATTCATGAGTATATTGTTTTATCCTGTCTTTTGTATGTCCTGATTTATTTTTAGCTATTGAATAACCTCCTGTTATCCTTTCAATTACTATATTTTTTCAACCTATGCAAAACTAAAAAATATAGTGAAATAAAATCCTCAATAACTAGCAGCAAAAATCCAAAAAGTTTTGTCGGACAAATTATTTATTAATATAGAATTGATAGTAAAATAAAGATTAATAATGATATATTCAATTTGAAAGGAGTGGTTAATTTGAAAATTAATAAAGATTTAAATGAATGGATAGATATACTTCAGAAAAATAAAATAATAGAAAGATTAAATAGTGGTGAAAAATTTAGTTCTATAAATGTAGATTTAGGGTTTGATGCAGATTCAGATGCATTAAGAAAGGCAATTAAAAGAATTGGATATAAAAAGCATAAAAGACACCAACTTTATTATTTTCAATTTCAAGAAGATATTATGAGATTTATGGATTCTATAGATATTGAAGCTACAGTTGAACAAATAGCACAAGAAAGATATTATAGTTGTGTGTGTAGTGGAGATGATTTTTGGGGACTATCTAGTAATAATTATTGTTGTATAAAAGATGATATTTTTAAAGAATATGTGGAAATATCAAAAGATTTAGGTTGTGATTGTCCAGAAGATCTTATCCATATGGTACTTTTAGAATGGTTAGAACAAAATAAACCTGTAAATAAGCGAAAAGAACATCTTATTAGATATATGAAAACAAGTAATGATTTTGAACAAAAAGAGGTTGATTTTATATTGAAAAAATATAAAGAAGGATATGATTTGGAAGAGTTATTTGCTACAAGTACTGATATAACTTTATATAAACTTACAGATAAAGAATTTATGCAAGAGCATATAAGCAAGATAAACAAGAAAAAGTAAATGTATTTGGCAAAATTTTGTATGGTATATTTGATATATGGCGATATATATTCCTGATAAGTTTTTAAAATCAGTATTTTAAATAGTGAAGTGATGAAGTGGTTTGTGATAAGATAGTAATTAGAGGGTGTATTAACGCGCTGATTAAAAATTAAATATATGTTATTGATTAATTATATGCAAACACAGTATAATAAAATATAGACAAGTACAACATGTTTTTCTTATTTCTTCCTTGTGTAAGAACCTAAATCTAATTAGGTTCTTGAGTTTAGATTTTTGCAGAAGGGAGGATATGTTTATGAAAAAACTAGAAGAGAAAAACGAGAAAAATATGAAAAAAGTACAAAGAATTGGCAGATTCCTGTACTTTAAGATTTTAATACCAGCATTATATACTGCGTTAGGCACAGTGGTTGGTATGCTAGCATTACAACTTTTTATAGGGTAATACCCTTTTGGAGCACTTAGGTGCTCTCTTTTTTTTATATTATATTTTTAATTATCATTGTAGGTGATAGTATAACCAAGTTACTAATAAAATATAATCGGCTTGTCAAATGTTTATTCCAATTACATGAACGTGTAGATTTTTTTATAATACATTGTAGTTTTTTTATAATACATTATAGTTTTATGATACCACAAAACGTGAAAATTTCAATCTTTGTTATCATATCATATCGATGCTTTTTGTTACTTTTTGTTACCAATAATGGCAAAGATACCTCTTGAAAGTGTCAAAATAACTATCGAGCAAACTGTTTTTAATAAAAGTATCAAAATAAATTGACATATAGATAAAATAACGCTATAATAAAAATATCAAATAAAGTATAGTTAAATTAACACAAAGCAAATAATTCGTTTGCAAATTAATAAATAAACACATGAGGTGAGATTATGGGAAACTATTATAATTACATGAGGATAAGCACCAAGGAAAGCAACGACAAACAAAGTTTTAATAGGCAAGAGAAGAGTTTGCAATCATATGCAGATAGCAATAATATTGAATATCTATTGACCTTTAGAGATGATATGACAGGGAGTACGTTTGATAGACCTGCTTGGCAGAAGTTAGAGAAGTTATTGCATGAAGGGGATACAATAGTATTCAAAGAAATTAGCCGATTTACAAGAGAGGCAGAGAAAGGATATAAAAAATATATGGACTTGATGCAGGAAGGCATTAATTTGGTTTTTGTAGATAATCCAACTGTAAGTACAAATTACATCAAACAACTTACAAATACGGCAAATAGTCTTGATTTAGTAACAAAAACTGCAATGGAGAGCATGGTTAAATTGTTATTGATAGTTGAATTGGACAGAGTGCAGAAGGAACGTGAGATAATTGTAAAAAGAATTAAACAAGGTATTCAAGCGTCTGATAAAAAGAGTGGTAGAAAACAAGGTAACCTAGATAAAATGTCAGAAGAGTTGAGAGAGGATATAAAAGAATTTCTTAATGATAGAAGTATAAAGCAAGTTGATTTAATGAAAAAGCATATCATAAGTAGAAATACACTTAAAAAATATATAAAGGTCGTATCAGAAGAGGATAAATAAAGCCTTTTTACTTTTTTTACTCTTTAGAGCTGAAGGGGCAGCAAGATTTAACAAAATATAAGGTAGTATCAAAAGTAGTACCGTAATATGAGATTTGGTACTACTTTAAAATTAGTCTATACAGGCTTTGCCTGTGTTTTGTGGTACTGTCTTATCCTGCACTATTAGGTTGCATCAGTCTTGATATATTAAAAAAGGAGTTGGTTAACGTAATTGATCCAAAAGAAGAAAAGAGAAAAGCCTGGGAATTTGCTCTTGGTATGAATCAAATTTATGGGAAGTACATTCCAAGTGATGAAATGAAAGAGCTAATAGAAAAAAATATCAATGAAGAAATAACCACAGATGAAATAATAGATATATTGATTAAAAAGTACACCAAAGAGTAAATGGCGGGATAAGGGCGGTGCAACCGCCAGGTACAAATTGCAGGCAAAGCCTGTAATACCAATGGTTCAAGTAGTGGTGCAAATTCATATACATATAATTAATATGATGCAAAATATCCTTTAAACCTCTTCAAACCTTTTAAATTCAAGGGTTTAAACAGGTGCAAAAGATAATAATGGGCAACTTCCAAGGGGATTCCACTTGATTTCTCTAAATGCTATAATAATCTTAAGGTGGTCCTTTGGATCTGTTATTGAGAGAGTGCAATAACCCTTCAACCTAATTGAAGGAGTACACCTGGCCCAAAGAGATGCTAATTTGGGACACACTCTGCTAATAAATAAAATTATAAATAATTTGTTGTTTTATTTTCCTTAAACAAGTTATAGTTGGTTCTATTTTTTATATAAACAAAAATTATTCTATAATAAGAATAATTAAAAGTTGATATCACCAATATGTTTCTTAATTAATTAAGAAACATATTGGTGATATTTTATTTATAAACTATAAATTATTATTTTGTATCTTCAACCATTTTAAGAATTTCATTTACAGCCTTTTTATTTTTAGTGAAGTATACATCAATTGCAGCATCAACAAGTTGGCTTAGATTTTTATCTTTAATCGCTATATCTAATAACCCAAGTTTCTTTACCGTTTCTTGTGTAAGCATAAAGCTTCTTTTTTCTGTAGATACATTTACTGCTTTCTTTTTTTTAGTATTGGATATTTTACTTTTTTCAGTATTTACTATTTTACTTTTAACTTCTTTTGTTTTTTTATTATTATACTCATTTACATAAATACTCTTATCTTCTTTTACTCTTTTACTCTTTTCTGTATTAGAAGAATTACTTATACTAGTATTTGAGTTTTTATGTATATTCTCTTTTGTATTATTATCATTTGATATATCAATATCCATACCTTCCAGGATACCTAATGAAGCACTTGCATTATTATTGTTCTTACTAGCGTTCATAGTTTATTACCTCCTTTGCTAAACTCATATAATCATCATAGGCATGACATTTTTGATTAAACTCAATCAATGGAGTTCTTGCATCTTGTGAATACTCAACTTTAGAATCTATTCGTATTCTATTTTTGAATATTTTGTTTCCAAAAACTTGTTTTAAAATATCTTCTATGTTTTTAGAAATATTCTTTCTAACATCATACATAGTTATCAAAACACCCATTATATTCAAATTTAAATTTATCTTAGATCTAACTAAATTATAAGTATTAAACAAATGCTTTATGCCTTTAATAGAGAAAAAAGCAGGGTTCACTGGTATCAATAAATAATCAGCTGCTGATAAACCATTTACACTTAAAAGACCTAAACTTGGCGGTGAATCAATAATTATATAATCATATTGATTCTTTAAAGGATATAGAATATTTCTTAATATAACTTCCCTTGTTAAATAATTACTAAGTGTTATTTCGGCATTACTTAAATTAATATCCGAAGGTAAACAATATAAATTTTCATAGTCTGTTTTTATTATCACTTCTTTAACTTGTTCTTGAGTTACTTCCTGGTTAATTAATAAATGATATATAGTTGTTTCAAGACTTTCATCATCTATTCCAACTCCAGTTGTTGTATTAGCTTGAGGATCTATATCTACCAACAAAACTTTTTTACCTAACTTAGCAAGAGCAGCCCCTAAATTAATAGCAGTAGTGCTTTTGCCACATCCCCCTTTTTGATTGAAAATATCAATAATATTCAAAGAAATACTCCTTTCTGGTTTTACTCTTTTACTCCAATATTCTTTTACTTAAAATAATAATATAGTATAATGATATAAATGTAAATTAAAATTGGTTCTATTAGATAGACACTCAAATTTGAAATATAAATATGTAAATAGTCAATTTTAGTGCAAGGTATATTATGTAGATACTGTAGGAAGGAATAAAAAAGTAATTGAAGAGTATATAAAAAATCAGTTACACGAAGATATAGCTTATAACCAAATGAGTATAAAAGAATATGTGAATTCATTTACAGAATATAAAATTAAGAAGGTCAAAAAATAAAAATCTCTTTATCAGTGGTCAGAGAATGCTTAAAGTTATTTAATTATTCGGGATGTCTTAAGATATATCTAAAGAAGACGCCCTGTAAAAAAGGCTGTCTTCTTTATTTCAAAAATGATTTTGATACTTGATATCAAACAATTATATATATACTATTTTATTTCTAACGCATTACTAATATAATATTTCGTGTTTTATATCATTATGATTTATTTAATACTTCCTAGAAGGATAACCTATAGATAGATTAACTACATTAAATTGTATGTTTTGAGGTTTATAAAAAAATTATTATATTTTATTCATGTATTCAATTGTTATCGCTTTTTAAATTTACGTATTACTATATTAAGCAAAAATGCCACTAAAATAAAAACTAATATAAATTTTAAACTCATTTTTACACCACCATAATATTTATTTTGCAAACATTTTATTATTATATAAAAATTATTATAAATCTTTTTTTGAGTAAATATGTACAGATAAAATTATAGAACTAAATCCCATTAAGAAAGTAAGCATATAAATAAGTGAAATTTGAATTGTTTCAGAAAAAAGAGATATAATACTAACACTAATATTTGTAGATTGTAGCCAGCTTACTATATTAGGAATTAAAAAAGGCGATATGAAAATAATAGCAGCTAATATATACTTCGTTTTTTCAAATCCGAATTTGTACTGAAGAGGTATCCAAATCCCAAAACATATAGTTATTATTAAAAGTGATATCCCAAAAGTATAGGTGTCTATGTTTTCCATCCCTATAGGAGTAAAAAAAGTTGTAATTGTATATATAATATATGTGCAGATAAAAACAACCAATACAACTAAATACTTTGCTTTTACTAATGTATCTCTTGTATATGGCGTTGTACATAGTAAAGAGGATCCTTTATATTTATCTTCTAATCTCAAAACTGTATTAAATATAACGTACTCCAAAAAAAGCACAGTAATAAAAAAACTTATAAACCCTCCTCCACTAGAATTAATATTAGTAGTTATAAAAATTGGTGCAACAACTGCAAAAATAAATAAAAATAACAAATACTTTTTTACTAAAATAAAATCTTTTTTTACAAGATTAAACAACATCTTTATTTCCTCCTATGTATGATAACATAATCTGTTCAATAGTAGGCTTTTCTATTAATACACCGTTCATTTGTTTCTGTACAGTAGTTTTTTGATTTGTAATACCTTCAAACCCATATTCAGTCTCATGTAGTATTAAAAATAACTTTCTTGTATATTCATTAAGCATCATCTTATCACCTTTAACTAAACCATGTGTATCAAACAATACATTTTTTTTTTCACTTAGCACAATTCTACCCTTATCAATTAAAATAAGTACATCAGCTATTTTATCCAAGTCTGAAGTAATATGAGTAGAAAAAAATACACTTTTACCATTTTCCTTCATAAAATCTAAAAGTATATCCATTAACTCACTTCTTATTAATGGGTCAAGTCCACTTGTAGGCTCATCCATAATCAACAAGTCGGCATGATGAGAAAGTGCCAAAGCAATAGAATATTTCATCCGCATACCTTTAGATAATGTATAGATTTTTTGATTGAGTTGTAAGTTAAAACGTTCAATATAGCTTTTAAAAACTGATTCATCCCAATTTGAATAAGAAGGCGCAATAATACTTTTCATTTCCTTCATTGTCATATTTTCATAAAAATACCCCTCATCCAATACAATCCCTATATGATTTTTTAATTCTCGTTCGTTTTTATCCATTTCTTTGTTAAATAATTTAATACTTCCAGAATCTTTTAATGTCAAACCAAGAATTGATTTTATAGTTGTAGTTTTTCCAGCTCCATTTATACCAATAAAGCCCGTAATATCCCCTTCTTGTAATGAAAAGCTAATGTTATGTAATCCAAAAGTTCCAAACTCTTTTTTTAGTTCTTTTACATCTAAAATAGTATTCATTTCTATTCTCCTATTCAAACATATTTCAAGCACTTAAATTTATTGTTTTATTTATAAATTCTAATTCGCTATCTTGATGTGAAATAATAATTAATATATTACAAAGTTTTTTTTCTTTTAGTATCTTTAATATAAGTTTTCTTGTATTAATATCTAAATTAGATGTTGCTTCATCTAATATAATAATATCTCTTTTTTTAATTATAGCTCTTAAAAATGCTACTATTTGTGTTTGTCCACCAGAAAGTCCTAAATCATTCTGTATTATTTCAGTATTTAAGCCCTTATCAAACCTATTTATATATTCTATTAAGTTATATTCATTTATTAAATTGATTACATCATTCTTATTTTTTTTAGTTTGACCATATAAAATATTTTCTAAAATTGTTCCTTTAAATAAAAATATATTCTGTGAAACAATCCCTATTTTGTCTCTAATACATTTTTTATTAATGGTAAAATAATCTTTACCATTAATTAATATTGTTCCGTTTGTAGGTAAATATAGCCCCGTTATTAACTTAATTAATGTTGTCTTGCCTGCGCCATTTATTCCACTTAGTAAAACTTTATCTCCATTCTTAATGGTATCATTAAAATTATTTATAACAAAACCACTTTTTTCATTATATTTAAAACAAACATCTTCAAATGTTATTGTTTCAATAGATTCTGTTAAAAATTTACACTCATTAGAATTTTCACTGTCTAATTCAAAAAATTCCTTAACTCTTTCTATAACAACACATATAGGTTTTAATGTAATTTCTAAACTCCCTAAAGATTGAGTAGTTGCAAAAATTTTAGTCATATATATAGAAAATGAAGTGTATATCCCAATTGTTATTTCATTTTTTAAAATTAATATTCCTGAAAATAATAAAACCAATGCGGTGGCAAGTTCGTTAGTTAAAACTATATTTTGTATAAAACGTATAAAATTCAAGTTTTGTTTCATAATACTTTTTACCATATTTCTTAGTTTAATTGTAATTTTTTTTATTTGAGTATCTTTACCATTTAATAATTTTATATCTTCAATTCCATTAAGTGTTTCATAAACTTCTCCATTTAAAATTGCAGAATTTTCATAAACATTAGTTGTACTTTTAGTTATTTTTTGTGATGAACTTTTAGATATAATAAAGTAAATAGGCATAATAATTATTGCTATAATAGTAAGTTTAAAACTTAAAGTTATCATAACAAACAAAGAAAAAAACAAATCAAATACCCCTGTGAAAGTACTTAAAAGAGTTGGAGAAAACAATGAACCTATATTGCGAGATTCTGAAATTCTACCAAGTATATATCCTTTTTCAGTTTTATTAATAAAACTTAATGGAGCATCTATAATTTTACTTATCATAGATATTCTAATTTCATTAACAACAGTCTGCTGTACTTTAGTAAAGTAATATTGATAAATTAATGTTAATATATATTTAACAATATATATTAACATTAATAATGCAACCATTTTTAATAATTCAATAGGTTTCTTGTTCATTAATATAATTTTGTCAATTATATATCCTACTAAATAAGGTATTGGGGCAGCTATTAACGAAGATATAATCATACCACCAACTCCAATAATGACCCATACTTTCGATTTTTTTAAAAATGTAACTACAAAAAATAAATTTTTATAACCCTTCATATATTATCCTTTCTTTAACCATATTTTTAAATAATCTTAAAATTAATTTTAAGATTATTTAATTTGCAAATTTAAAAAGATAACTTTTCTTTAATTATTTTTGGTATATTGTTATACCATAAACATTTGCCATTCATTTCACTAGCTTTAACTAACCCTCTTAGTAAACAATTACTACAAAAATATTTATTTTTACATTCTTTACATTCTAATGAATCAAATTGAGGAGCTGACATATTAAAAAATGTATTAATGTATTCAACATTATCATCATAAATATCTTTTATATTCTTTTCAAACACATTACCAATACTGCTATTAAAATATTTCAAGTTATCCATTGTACAAATTTTTATGTCACCAGTAGATGCTATCACAACATGAGGTGTTAAACATCCACAATTTTTATTTCTAGATCGATCACCCTCTACAATTGATAAAAATTTTTTATATTTTTTATTTATTTTCTCTAACTTTTGATTAACATTATAGGCATCATCTTCGTTTAAGAATAAATTGCTGTCAGAATTTATTGCTCTTCCTAATGAAATGACAGGGCTAATTCCATAATTTTTGATGCCTAAATTATGCACCCAATCTGCAATATCCTCAATTTCATCCATATTTTTTCTTGTAATTATTGTTGCAATTCGCATTCTTACATTATTTTCAGATAATTTTATAATGTTACTTTTTATTAAATTTAAAGTGTTCGGTACTTTAGTAAACCATTTTAAATAATTATCATCCAAGCTATGTAAGTCAATTTGTACATATATTTTTGACCTATTCTTAATAAGAATATCGATAATATCATCCGAAAGTGCTATTCCATTTGTTAAAAATGAAATTTGATCAAAATTTAAATTAACTGCATGCAATAGTATTTCTTTAATATTAGGATGTACTGTTATTTCTCCTCCCGTTAATTCAATTAGTTGAACCCCCATATTTTTTAAATCATCTAATAAAGTTTTTGATTTAGATAAACTCATAACTTCACTTTTTATTTCTCCAAAGTTTCCATAACAATGAAGACATCTTATATTACATTTATTTGTTAACTCAATTGATGCTACCTTCGGATATATAGTTTTCTTTGATATAATATTAACAGGTGCTTTTCTAGGACATGATTGTGTACTAATGTTTATATCATATAAGTTCGAAATTTTTTGTATAAAACTTTTCATTTTTTCTTCGATTCTTTCACGATTTTCATTATATTTTAAAGATAAGAAAGATATTATTTCATTATACGTTTTTGTACCATCTATTAATTGAATTATTTCTGCCGAAGTATCATTCAATGTATAAGTTTGCATATTTTTTTTAGTTGGAATCCCCTCATGAGAATCTCTTTTTACCACTAAAACTAATATCCCAGTCATATATTTTCTTATTTCCAGTTTTTCATTCCAATATATATATGTACTCAATTTAATTACCCACCTTATAAGTTATTTAAATTATACTATACCATCACATGAAATAAAGTTATTATTCAAAACAACAAATGTATTTAGTTACTGTATGTCCAAATATATTTGTTAATGAATAATAACTTTATTTTTTTTCTTATCAGCTATTCTGCAGTATTTAACCCAGTAAGCGCAGATAATAATGTAAAACCATTTGTAACGCATGTTGCACAAACTAAACAAGCCCAACAAGTAATACTATCCTGTTCAATTTCCGGTGTTCCCATACCCATACCCCCTTTTTTATGCCATATATACCAATTATATATAAATATTATATATCCTTTATATTTTATTGAATGTTTACTATTTATTAACAATTTAATCATATAAATACATAATAATAGTACATATATTATAGTTGTATTATTAGCAAATATATTAGATCATGTTGATTAAAAATATAGAAAAGGGGTTAGTCTGCTTACTTTAATCTGGTATGATGAAAATACATCCTTAACATTTGTCTTTACTTTACTGAGTTCAGAGAAATAAAAGAATCTTATTTTATCAATTAATAACTCAGTAGATAAAAAATCTACTGGATATAAAATCAGCTAAGAAGCAATAAAAAAATAACTCGATGTTACCATTGATTTATTAAAACAAGCCGTAGCTTACGTATTAACATCAAGATATTTATTTTACTTACTTTAAAACCAATTATACGTTTTAAATAAACTACATATTTAAGAAAAGGCCCAATTTTTACCACTACATAAACCATATAAAATACAGGCAAAGCCTATATTTTATATGTGCTAAAGTCACCTCCTATCCATCCTTTTATAAACTTGAATTCTTATTGTTTTCTTTTTTCTTTCATCCTGTTTTGTTTATATTTAAAA
>NZ_JBTVVN010000057.1:0-18482 GCF_054819755.1 Clostridium sp. DL1XJH146 | reverse complement strand
CAGGATCAAACTCTCAATTTGAAAAGTTTAATCTTTACTCAAAAATATATTTATTGACTGGCTTAAATCTCTGTTTAATTTTCAAAGACCAACTGTGCTACTCTTGCGCAGCGACAAGTAATATAATATCATATTTATTTTTTATATCAAATCTATAATTCTCTATATTTTTAAATTAGCTAACTATATCTAAACATATCTGCCTTTTTTGCAAAAATACATATATTGATACGCAAGGTAAAGTTTATGTCTAAAAGAAAGTTTTTGCAAAACAAAAACCTCCTAATTATGTATAACTAGGAGGTTTTTGTTAATTATTTTTTTCACTTTATTTTATCTCTTTTATAATTTCCTTAAATTTAAGTCCACGCAGAGCAAAATTTCTAAACATATCGAAGCTTGCACACGCAGGAGATAGCGTAACGATATCTCCTTTTCTAGCAATTTCTTTAGCTTTATAAATAGCATCTTCAAAAGAATCCACTAAATAAATTGGAATTTGTTTTCTTTCTTTAATATTTTCAAAAACCTTTTCTATTTTTTTCTTAGTATCACCTACAAGAACTAACTTCTTAATGTATTCATATCCTTCTTCTGCTAAAGGTTCAAAAGGAATCTTCTTATCATATCCCCCAGCAATCAGAATAACCTCTCTATCAAATCCTTTAAGGGAAGCTACCGCTCTAGTTGGACTTGTTGCTATAGAATCATTATAATATTTCACTCCATCTATTTCCTTAACATATTCGCATCTATGCTCTACACCTAAAAACTCTTTAGATACAGAAGCCATAGTCTCCTTAGATACAAATTTTGCAACCATACAATATGCTGCTAAAAGATTTTCCACATTATGCATTCCCATAAGCTTTATATCATCTTTTTCACAAACTTTATCATTTTTGAGATACAAACCTCCATTATCAAAGCAAGCACCATCTTCAATAACTTCTCTTATACTAAACTGCATTACTTTACCACTAGCTTCCATTACTAAATTATTTGTTAATTCATTATCTCTATTTAAAACAAGAGTATCGTTTTCTGTCTGATATTTATAAATATTCTTTTTTGAATCTACATACTCATCCATATCTTTATGAATATCAAGATGATTAGGTGATAAATTAGTCACTAGTGCATAATTTGTTGAATCAGTCATTGTCATCAATTGAAATGAAGATAACTCCAAAACTACCATATGGTCACTTTCCATTTCTTCAATATTAGAAAACAGCGGATTTCCTATATTACCACCAACCCAAGTTGTATATCCTTCTTTTTTTAACATCTCATATATTAAAGATGTTGTTGTTGTTTTACCGTCACTACCAGTAATACCAAAAGTAATAGCTGGGCAATACTTAACGAACTCCTGCATTTCTGATGTAATATATGCACCTCCTTCTTTAGCTTTGACTAAAGCAGGATGATCTATTCTCATAGATGGTGTTTTAAATACAACCTCAAACCCATGTAATTTATCTAAGTAATTTTTACCCAATTCCAATTTAACTCCAATTACATCAAATTCTTCTGCTATTTTCCCTAACTCTTCTCTATTTTTAGTATCAAAAGCTGTAACTTGTGCCTCTAATTTCACTAGAAATTTAATCAACGGAATATTACTAACCCCAATTCCTACAACGGCAACTTTTTTACCCCTAATATATTCTTTGAAATAAGAAAATTCTTTTTTCATACAAATACCTCCATAAATTTAAGAAATATTAATAACTCCAGTTTATTATAGCACTAAATACTTATCATGGTAAAACTTATAAATTAATAAAAACCCTTCTTACGAAGGGTTTTTATTAAAATTCCATTTTATCAGCCAAGAATGCTTCTAAATTTTCTATTTTTATTCTTTCTTGTTTCATTGTATCTCTATCTCTTACCGTTACTGATTGGTCTTCTAATGTATCAAAATCAATAGTAATGCAGTAAGGTGTTCCAATCTCATCTTCTCTTCTATATCTCTTACCTATACTACCTGCTTCATCATAATCTATATTAAATTTCTTACTCAATTTAGCATATACATCTAACGCTTCCTCTTTTAATTTCTTTGATAACGGAAGTATAGCTGCTTTGTATGGAGCTAAAGCAGGATGAATATGAAGAACATTTCTCACATCTCCATTTTCTAATTCTTCTTCATCATATGCATCAACCAAGAAAGCAAGAGTTACTCTATCAGCCCCTAATGATGGTTCTATGCAATACGGTACATATTTTTCTTTCTTCTCTGTATCAAGGTAAGTTAAATCTGCTCCCGAATGTTCTATGTGCTGTTTTAAATCATAGTCTGTTCTGTCAGCAATACCCCATAACTCTCCCCAACCAAATGGGAATTTGAATTCTATATCTGTTGTTGCATTTGAATAGAAAGAAAGTTCATCGTCTTCATGGTCTCTCATTCTTACATTTTCTTTATCCATACCTAGATTCATTAAGAAATTAAAGCAATAATTTTTCCAATACTTAAACCATTCTAAATCTGTTCCTGGCTCGCAGAAAAACTCAAGCTCCATCTGTTCAAACTCTCTAGTTCTAAAAACAAAATTTCCTGGTGTTATTTCATTTCTAAAAGATTTTCCTATTTGGCCTATTCCAAAAGGTATTTTTTTTCTAGCAGACCTTTGAACATTTTTGAAATTAACAAATATACCTTGTGCTGTTTCTGGTCTTAAATATATTTCTGCAGCTGAATCATCAGTAACTCCTTGATGTGTCTTGAACATTAAATTAAATCTTCTAATATCAGTGAAATTATGTTTTCCGCACTTCGGACAATCAATTTCTTTTTCATCAATAAAGTTTTTCAATTCTTCATTTGTCCATCCATCCGCCGTTTGATCATCTTTACCCTGCTCACATAAATAATCCTCTATTAATTTATCTGCCCTAAATCTCGCTTTACATTCCTTACAATCCATTAAAGGATCTGAAAAACCTCCAATATGTCCTGACGCTACCCAAACTTGAGTATTCATAAGAATTCCACAATCAACGCCAACATTGTAAGGACTTTCTTGAATAAACTTCTTCCACCATGCTTTTTTCACATTATTTTTAAATTCAACACCAAGAGGACCGTAATCCCACGAATTCGCAAGGCCCCCATAAATCTCTGAACCCTGGAATATGAACCCTCTATTTTTACAAAGTGCGACTATCTTATCCATTTTCTTTTCTGTTGCCATATTTACTACCTCCTTTATTATTATCCTTAATTTGAATTATTAATTAATTTTTATTTTTTCTCTATCACTGTACATATAATTATATAAATAAAAAAAGACCCAACTCACAAAGGGACGAATATATTTATCCGCGGTTCCACCCTTCTTAGCATTAGCTCTACTCAAAAAAACGTACTCAAAAGTTCCCTTCACAAAATAACTTTAACTACTCCCACCAAATGTAGTCTCTCTTTAAAAGTATATTTTATTACTCTTCTTTATCGAAGTACACATATAAATTTATTTATAAATAAATTCTATGCAAATAGCATAGAAAAGTCAAGTGTTTATTTCAAGAAAGTATATTGCCTATATAATATAAAAGCAGCAAATTTAAATCATAAATTAACCATAATATGCAAGCTACAGAATACTACATACTATCCTATAAATAATTACAGTACTAAATTTCATAGTATCCTAGTAAATCAATTGCAAAAACCTATAATTGTACTTAAAAACAAAAAAAAATGGCTCCGCGAAGAGGACTCGAACCTCCAACCTATCGGTTAACAGCCGAGTGCTCCACCATTGAGCTATCGCGGAACATTTACTACAAAGATTATTATATCAGCTTATTTACAAAAAGCAAGCCTTTTTTAATTAATTTTTGTTAAAAGAGTTGTTGATATTTAAATTACGGTTTAGATAACTAAGTTTAGTTCTTATAATAATAAAAGAGTCCAGAGTGCAATGAAGAATGATTCTCTTCATTCTTCGGGTATTCTTTCATTAAATTAAAGATTTTCTGAATAAAGTGAAGAAAATCAACATTAACTGCACATTGCAAATTGCACTCTGCACATTATTAAATAATATAAACCCATTTATGAAAACAATGCTTATTATTATCACAATCATCTTAAAACAGAACCAAATAAAAAAGCCCCTCAGGGCTTTTTTCTATTTACTAGGTTTCATTGTAGGGAAAAGAAGAACATCTCTAATAAAGCTAGAATCAGTTAAGAACATAACCAGTCTATCCACTCCGATTCCAAGTCCACCAGTTGGTGGCATACCTATTTCTAAAGCATTTATAAAATCTTCATCCATCATATATGCCTCATCATCACCAAGTTCTCTTTCTTTTAACTGTTGAATAAATCTATCTTTTTGAACTATTGGATCATTCAATTCAGAATATGCATTACATAATTCTCTACCGTAAATAAATCCCTCAAATCTTTCTGTTAGTTCCGGATTACCTCTCTTCTTCTTTGTTAAAGGTGATATTTCTACCGGATAATCAGTAATAAAAGTTGGCTGAATTAATTTATCTTCTACAAATTCTTCAAAGAATGCATTTAAAATATCACCTTTTGAACAATCCTTCAATTCCTTTTTCATAACTATTTCTTTTTCTTTTGCTAACGCTCTTGCTTCTTCATCTGAAGTTAACTCTGCAAAATCTATACCAGAATATTCTTTAACAGCATCAGTCATAGATATTCTTTTCCATGGTGGTTTAAATTCAATTTCAGTTTCTTCATACATTACCTTAGTTGTCCCTAGAACTTTTTCACAAATATATGCCACCATATCCTCTGTTAAATCCATCATATCATTGTAATCACTATATGCTTCATACAATTCAATGGCCGTAAATTCCGGATTATGTCTAACATCAATACCTTCATTCCTAAAGTTTTTACCTATTTCATAGACCTTTTCAAATCCACCTACAATCAATCTCTTTAAATATAGCTCAGTGGCTATTCTCAAATACATATCAATATCCAGAGCATTATGATGAGTATTAAATGGTTTTGCCGCAGCTCCACCTGCTATAGGCGAAAGTATAGGTGTTTCAACTTCTAAAAATCCTTTATTATCAAGATATTCTCTCATCGCCTTAATAATATTTGTTCTCTTTATAAACGTATCTCTAACATCGTTATTTACTATTAAATCAACATATCTTTGTCTATAACGTAAATCCGGATCTTTAAGACCGTGAAATTTTTCTGGTAATGGTTTTAATGACTTTGTCAAAAGCTCAAAATCCATAATCTGAAGTGTGACTTCACCAGTTCTAGTTTTAAACACAGTACCTGTAATAGCCACAAAATCGCCAATATCAAAAGTTTTATATTCTTTTAATTTCTCTTCTCCTACATTATCAATCTTTATGTAGAGTTGCATCTTACCATATCTGTCATGCACATCAGAGAATCCAGCTTTACCATGAACTCTTTTTGACATCATTCTACCAGCAATTTTTACTTCTTTTCCTTCTAGTTCATCGTAGTTATTTTTTATTTCATCTGAAGTGTGTGTTCTTTCAACTTTATACACATCAAAAGGATCTCTTCCTTCTTCTTGTAATTTAGATAATTTTTGTCTTCTTTCTTTAACTAAAACATTAAATTCTTCAGCTTCTTTTGCTTCTAGTCTCTGAGCTTTTATTTCTTCTTTTGTCAATTGCTTTTCTGACATTTGTACATCCCTCCATCTTTTATCTTAAAATTTCAAGTACCTCAAACTTATTTATTCCATTTGGCACTTGAACTTCTACTATTTCTCCAACTTTTTTACCAATAAGTGCACTACCCACTGGAGATTCGTTTGAAATTTTGAACTCCATAGGATTCGCTTCCGTTGACCCAACTATATGAAATTGTTCTACTTCATCATATTCATAATCTTTAACTTTAACTTTCGCTCCTATAGAAACTACGTCTTTTGGAAGATCATCTTCATTAATCAACTCTGCATTTATTAATTTAGTTTCTAATAATACAATTCTTCCTTCAACAAATGCTTGTTCATTTTTAGCTTCATCATACTCTGAGTTTTCACTTAAATCTCCGTATGAAAGAGCAACTTTAATTTTCTCAGTTATTTCTTTTCTTTTAACCGTCTTTAAATATTCAAGCTCGTCTTCTAACTTTTTCATACCTTCTTTTGTTATCAAATATTGTTTATTATTATTCATAATAATACTCCCCTCTATTTTATTTTATTTTATGTCAATTCTCAAAATTTATTGTATAAATATTAAATATAAATTAATATATTCAATAAGTCAACTTTTTTAATCTATCTCTATTACTCTGTTATTAAATTTTATTTTAGATATAAAAATATAATTTTCTTCTAAAGTAACCTCAAAATTTTTTCTATCTATATTTTTTATTAATTGGCCTAACAACTCTGGGGTTGTATACTCATCATTTTCAAGCCACGGTGTAGAATAATTAACATTATTAATCTTAATATTATTAGTTTCATCTTCAATCCATGAATTTGTTAAATACCAAATAGGACACTTCACATTATTTTTAATTATAGATGATGATAAAATAAAATCAGCTTTCTCAAAAGCATTTTTATCTTCATTTGTAATAATAGAAGTAACTCCGTATTTTCCTATCATCATATCTCTCCATTTATAAATCTTCCTTAATTCTTTATGAGCAATTAAAATAATATTATTATTATATTTACTTAATTCTTCAATTATTGCGTAATTATAATCATAGTTTGCATCATTTATAATAATGTAAGCATTTTTAATTGATTTATTATTTTTCATCAAATATAATTTAATGCTCCTTACTATACTATATGACAATACTTTCTTTTGAAAGCTTGATAAAATTTGATAATCATAAAGTCTATTTACACAAGGAGCATAACTAAAATTTTTATATTTACTTTGCAACCTATCCATATTTCTATAGTATGAATTTATATTATTGTTTGCAGGAAATTTGATAAAGACTATTTTAACATTTAAATCTTTGATATCTTTCTTATCTACAATAATAGTATTAACTCTATCCTTCACTTTCCCAAATAAAGAGTCTGAAAAATATGATTTACTAAAATCAGCTGAAATATTCAATATTTTGTCCATTGGCACACTCTATTCTAAAGTACTATATTCTACTATTATTAACAATATATAAAATTATTCATTTAAAATTCTAGTTTATTCAAATGTTTTACATATTCATGAAATATATTTATAACTTCGTCATAAGAGTTAGCTCCATTAATTTTATTTTTAATGTCTGTACAATTAGACAGCCCTTTTATATACCAGGCAGCATTTTTCCTCATCTCTCTAATTGCTTTATACTCTTCATATTTTTTCATAGCTTTTTCATAATGTATCAGACACATATGTATTTTTTCTTCTGGAGTTGGATAAATAATATTCCACCCATTAAAAGCGCTAATTATTTGACCTATAAGCCATGGATTGCCCATAACACCTCTTGCTACCATGACGGCATCACAATTAGTTAAATTCACCATTTTGACTGCATCCTCAGGGGTAAATATATCTCCATTTCCAGTAACCGGTATATTAACGTTCTCTTTTACCTTTTTTATTATGTCCCAGTCAGCTTTACCCTCATACATTTGCTCTCTAGTTCTGCCATGAATAGTGATAGCATCTGCTCCTGCTTCCTCTAACACTTTAGCGAATTCTACTGCGTTTATACTATTGCTATCATATCCTTTTCTAAACTTAACAGTTACAGGTATGTTCACTTCCTTTTTTATCGTTCGTACAATTTCTCCTGCTAACTTAGGGTTCAACATAAGGGCTGATCCTTCACCATTTTTAACAATTTTAGTAGCAGGACACCCCATGTTTATATCAATAAACGGAAATTCATAATTCTCAGTTAAAAATTTACTAGCTTCAGCCATTATAAATGGGTCATTACCAAAAATTTGAACTGCTGTCTTCTCTTTCGTCTTATTTGAAACTTCCAATAAATCTATAGTATTTTTACTATTATAAAACAGTCCTTTAGCACTTACCATTTCTGTATATAAAAGTCCACATCCCATATCAGCACAAATATCTCTATAGACAGCATCCGTAACACCTGCAAGAGGAGCCAAAAAAACATCGTTTTCTGTTATGATGCTACTTATTTTCATCTTGACCAACTTTCTTAATTACTTTCTTTTTATTCTTATCATAAATAATTTTCAAACCTAGCAGTGTTAAATTACGTTTTATTTCGCTTATAGTACTAGAATCATCTGCAATTAAAACAGATAAACCTCCCGTTGCAATTACATAAGGTTCTTTTTCCCCTAGCATAATCATTTCTTTTTTCATTTTATTTACTATATAGTCAACCTGTCCTATATACCCATATATTATTCCACTTTGCATACTACTAACTGTATTCTTACAAATTGCTGTTGGTGGTTTCACTAATTCAATTCTTGGTAATTTAGCAGCCCTTTCCACTAAAGCATTAACAGCTATTTTAATACCGGGACAAATAGCACCCCCTAAATAATCTCCACTTTCTGTTACAGCACAAAAAGTAGTGGCAGTCCCAAAGTCAATTATAATCAAAGATCTTTTATATATCTCATGAGCAGCTACAGCATTAACAATCCTATCTGCTCCAACAGATTTAGGGTTATCGTATTTAATGTTTATACCTGTTTTCACACCTGCCCCAACAACTATAGGCACTTGATTAAAATACTTTCTTACCATGTGCTCTATAGAATACATAATATTAGGTACTACAGATGAAATAATAACTCCTTCAATTTGTTCTGTTTTTAAATCGTTCATTTTAAATAGATTAAGAACTTGAATCCCATATTCATCAGAAGTTTTAGAGTGGTCAGTACTAATTCTCCATTGATATAACAATTCCTTATTATTAAAAATTCCTAAAACTATATTAGTATTCCCAGCATCTAATACAAATATCATGTAAATACACTCCTTAATAAAATACAAGAGCAGTAAAACTGCTCTTATAATGTAAACAAAGTATAACACTATTATTGTAACAATTGGATTTAATTTGTCAAGATAATTTTAAAACAGCCCTGTAATAGTGCCCTTTTTATCAATATCAATATTATTTGCAGCCGGAACTTTCGGCAAACCCGGCATTGTCATTATATTACCTGTAAGAACTACAATAAATCCAGCTCCACTTGAAACCCTAACTTCTCTAACTGTAATATCAAACCCTGTTGGCCTACCTTTTAAAGTCGGATTATCCGATAATGAAGATTGAGTTTTAGCAACACAGATTGGCATTTTATCTAAATTCAATTTCTCTATTTCAGCAATTTGCTTTTCTACTTCTTTAGTATATACAACTGAATCTCCCCCATAAATTTCAGAGTTCAAAATTGATATTTTCTCTTTAATAGTTAATTTTTCATCATAAATAAACCGAAAATTATTTTCTTTATTTTCTATAGCATCAAGAACCTTTTCAGCAAGTTCCACCCCACCTTCTCCGCCTTTTTCCCATACTTCTGTCAATGCTACCTCTACACCAAGCTTTTTACAAAAATTTTCAACAAATTCAACTTCTTCATCTGAATCTGATACAAATTTATTAATAGCTACAACGACCGGCACTTTATATTTTTGAATATTTTCTATGTGTTTTTGTAAATTTCCAATTCCCATACTTAATGCATCTATATTAGGAACAGAAAGCTTATCTTTAGAAACATCTCCATGATGTTTTAAAGCTCTTATTGTTGCAACTATAACAATACAATTAGGTTTTAATTCTCCATATCTACACTTTATGTCTAAAAATTTCTCCGCTCCTAGGTCCGCTCCAAATCCAGCTTCTGTTATTGCATAATCTCCGAGCTTCATAGCCATTTTTGTAGCTAAAATACTATTACATCCATGCGCAATATTAGCAAATGGTCCTCCATGTATTATAGCAGGAGTATTTTCAAGTGTTTGAACAAGATTAGGCTTAACAGCATCTTTCATAAGCATTGCCATTGCACCCACTACTTCTAATTCTTTGCAATACACTGGTTCCCCATCTAAATTATAAGCAACTAAAATATTGCCCATTCTTTCTTTCAAATCCATCAAATCTGTTGCTAAACATAATATTGCCATAATTTCAGAAGCTACTGTAATCATAAATCCATCTTCTCTTACAAATCCATTTACTTTTCCACCCATACCAACAACTATATTCCTTAAAGCTCTATCATTCATATCAAGCACTCTTTTAAATGCAATTCTTCTTGAATCAATTCTCAATTTGTTCCCTTGATGAATATGGTTATCTATGGCTGCAGATAACAAATTATTCGCAGATGTTATAGCATGCATATCTCCAGTAAAGTGTATGTTAATATCTTCCATAGGAACCACTTGTGAAAATCCACCACCTGCTGCCCCTCCTTTAATTCCAAAAACAGGACCTAAGGATGGTTCTCTTAGGGCTATTACTGCTTTATTGTTAAGTTTCCAAAGTGCCTGACCTAATCCAACAGTAACTGTTGATTTTCCTTCACCTGCTGGAGTTGGATTAATAGCCGTTACTAATATAAGCTTACCATCTTTTTCTTCTTTTCTTGCTTCTAGAACATCAAGATTAATTTTACATTTATACTTTCCGTATAATTCTATATCGTCTTCAGATAGTCCCATTTTTGCTGCCACATCTTTAATATGTTTCATTTTACAATTTTGTGCAATTTCAATATCACTTTTCATTGATAACACCCCTTATTTTTTTATAATTTTGACATAAACTTTTCTATATCAATTATAAATCTCTCATGTATACCTCCACCTATTTTTCCAATCTCATCAAACGCTTCTACAGCAAACACAAGTCTCCTATTGTCTATTTCTATAAGCTTAGTATTACAAACCACGCTCATTCCAATCGGTGTAGCTTTAATATGTTTAATATTAATAGTTGTCCCGACTGTTGCAATTCCTTCTGGCAACAAAGAAGCGACACTTTTTTGTGCCGTATTTTCCATAAGTGCAATCATAGACGGAGTAGCAAATACTTCTACTAGCCCTGAACCAACATTTGCAGCTGTATCTTTATACTCTACTAAAATCTGTTCTTTTCCTTCTATTCCTGTCTGTAAGTTAATTTCCATTTAATCACCTCATAATCTTAATATTATTATTTTACCCAAAAATATATCTTAATTACAATAGTAAATCTTATATTGTTTTATTAATCTTAACTTTATATATGCAAAAATACCCTATATTGCAGAATAATAAGTCTCTGCTATATAGGGTGCTCTGAATTTTAAATTTCTTTCTTGTCAAGTTCTATCTTAGGTAAATCTTGTAGTTTTATTTCATCCTCTTTAGGACCATCTACAATAGCATAGAATTCTTCTCTATCAAGTTTTTCTTTTTCAAGAAGTGCTTTAGCTACTGCGTGAAGTTTATCTTCATGTTCCTTAAGTAAGTCAATTGCTTTATCATAAGCTATATCAACAAGAATTTTTACTTCTTTATCTATTTCGAATGCAATTTCTTCACTGTAATTTTTAGTTTTACCAAGCTCTCTACCTATAAATACCTCATTATGGTCACTTCCATAAGTAATATTTCCAATCTTATCACTCATACCGTATTCCATAACCATTTTTCTTGCTATAGCAGATACTCTTTGAATATCATTAGAAGCACCAGTACTGATATCTCCTAAAATAAGTTTCTCTGCAGCTCTACCACCTAATAAACCTACCATCTCATCTTTTAATTTAGCCATAGACATGTAAGAGGTATCTTTTTCAGGTAGATGCATAGTATAGCCACCAGCCATTCCTCTTGGTATTATTGATATACCATGAACCGGGTCAGAGTGTGGAGAATATCTCATAGTTACAGCATGACCTGCTTCATGATATGCTGTAAGTTTTTTATCTTCCTCATCAATAACTCTACTTTTCTTTTCTGGTCCAGCTATAACTCTTGTAACAGATTCTTCTAACTCATCCATAGTAATTTCTTTTTTTCTTCTTCTAACAGCAAGTAATGCTGCTTCATTTAAGAGATTTTCCAAATCAGCTCCTGTAAATCCAGGAGTTTGTTTTGCTAGAATATCAAGCTTTATATCTTCAGCTAAAGGTTTATTCTTTATATGCACTTTAAGAATTTCTTCCCTTCCTTTAACATCAGGAACTCCTACAAGAATCTGTCTATCAAATCTTCCCGGTCTCAAAAGTGCTCTATCTAATATGTCAGGTCTATTTGTTGCAGCTACCAATATAATCCCTTCATTAATCCCAAATCCATCCATTTCAACTAGTAATTGGTTTAATGTTTGTTCTCTTTCATCATGTCCTCCACCAAGCCCCGCTCCTCTTTGTCTTCCCACAGCATCAATCTCGTCTATGAAAATAATACAAGGAGAATTTTTCTTTGCTTGCTCAAACAGATCTCTAACTCTCGATGCACCAACACCTACAAACATCTCTACAAAATCAGATCCAGATATACTAAAAAACGGTCTCCCCGCTTCTCCAGATACAGCCTTTGCTAATAACGTTTTACCTGTTCCAGGAGGTCCAATCAAAAGTATTCCTTTAGGTATTCTTGCACCCATTTCTAAATATCTCTTAGGATTAGTCAAAAAATCAACTATCTCTTCTAATTCCTGCTTTTCTTCATCCGCTCCAGCAACATCTTTAAATGTAACTCTCTGCTTTTCTGGTGTAGCCATTTTAGCTTTACTTTTGCCGAAATTCATTACACCTCTGTTGCCACCGCCACCTTGTGATTGTTGCATAAACATTAACCAAAAACCAACAAGCATAATAATTAAAATTATTGTTGGCAGAGCGCTTACCCAAATAGGCCATGTTGTAAGAGCTTCATATCCTATTGCCACATCTGCATTGGGATTTGCCTTTAAAAAATCACTAAAAACTTCTTCTGGTACTGTAGTTTCAAAAGTTTCTCCACTTTGTTTTATGCCAATTAAAGTTCTTCCATCATCCTGTATTTCGACCTCTTCAATACCATTGTCAAGCCATAATTCTTGAAATTCCGGTTTATATCTTAAAGAAGCACTGCTTCCATTACCATCCGAAAGAACTAAAGTAGCTAAAACTACCATTATTAATACAATTATCCATATCGTAGCACTTGAAAACTTCTTCATTTTCGGCCCCCCTTCACTGAGTTATACTATAAGATTTTAACATATTAAAAATCATATTACAACAGTAACTATTATTTGTTAGCGTAAACCTCTTCCTTTAATATCCCTATAAAAGGTAAATTCCTATATTTTTCTGCATAATCCAATCCATACCCAACAAGAAAATAATTTGGCACTTCAAAACCTATGTATTTCACATTAATATCGACTTCTCTTCTCTCTGGCTTATTCAATAGACAAGCTATATCTACACTATTTGGATTCCTTGATTTAAGGTACTTTATTAAGTATTGAAGAGTATATCCTGAATCAATAATATCTTCAACAATTATTACATCTTTACCTGAAATTTCATAATCTAAATCTTTAAGAATTCTTACAACACCAGAAGTTTCGGTAGAATCTCCATATGAAGAAACCGCCATAAAATCTATCTTACAATATATATCTATTTCTTTTATTAAATCAGCCATAAATGGTACAGACCCTTTTAAAACTCCTATAAGCAACAAATCTTTTCCTTCATATTCAAGACTAATTTGTTTACCTATTTGTCGTATTTTCGCTCTCAACTCATCTTCATTCAGTAAAACTTCTTTTATATCATTTTTCATTTAAACTATCCTCTCTTTCAATTATTATTCTTAATATTTGCTTTGTAGTATTAGTAATTCTATATTTTTCACTGATTCGATAACCAACAACCCAAGCTATTTCATCATCAAAACAAATTAGCGGAATATTATTTCTTTCTTCTTTAGAAATTTTTAAATCCATGAAAAAATCTTTTAATTTTTTTCTTCCTTTCATTCCCAAAGGATAAAATTTGTCACCATTTTTTCTATACCTAAGTATTATATCATTATTTATATTATCAAAATTAAAACTTTTTATTAACTTTTTATCATTATAAATGGCTTTATCATTTCCACAAACCTCTAAAGTTATTCTTATATCTAATTCATCTATTATATTAGTCTTATTCAATTCTAACTTATAAACCTTTTTTTCATCTGAAAAAGTACAATTTTGCAAACTATCTTTTTTAGATAATTCAATGTCATCGTAATTATTATATGCAACAAGACTACTTGGCATATATATTTTTTTACCTGTACTATTTTTTTGTAAATCTATTAAATCATATATATTACTCTTTTGAAAATTGTTTAAATTTCCTACAACCGCTTCTATGGACAATCTAATAACTCTTGTTAAAATAGCTTCTTCGAGAAAAAATGCTTCTTTCTTAATTATAACCTTATTTTTTTTATTCTTACAATATTTCTGAAAATTGTCATATGCTATTTTTTCCAGATAGTTTTCATCCACACTTACTGTATCTGAAAATCTAATCACTGTATTTATAATATTTTTATTAAAATTCTCTTCTATATATGGTATTAAGTCTAATCTTATTTTATTTCTTGAATATATCCTTTCATAGTTTGTTTTATCTATTTTAGGTTTCAATTTCATCGTATCACAATACAGTTCAATTTCACTACGCATAAGTTTAAGTATTGGTCTTATATACACTCCGTCCCTTATATATTTAATGCCCATCAATCCTTTGAGTCCTGTTCCCCTAATAAACCGCATAAATACAGTTTCTGCTTGATCATTGGCATTATGAGCTAAAGCTACTTTATCTGCATTCAGTTCAATCATTAATTCTTCAAAGAAATCGTATCTAACTTCTCTACCGGCCATTTCTGAAGAAATACCTTTTTCACTTGCTATCTTTTTTACATTTATTCTTTTAACAAACAATTCTACATCAAATTTTTCACAAACATCTTTAACATACTGTTCATCTTCATCCGCTTCATTTCCTCTTAGACAATGATTTATATGTGCTGCATATAATTGTATCCCCAACTTATCTTTCAGCGAATGTAGCATATGCAAAAGACAAACAGAATCAGGTCCACCCGAAAGCGCTATTATAACACTATCACCAGGTTTAATCATCTCATACTCTTCTATAGTATTTAACACTTTATTTATCAACAATTACACATCCCTTATTTGGAATTAATCACAAAGTTTTTCAGAATTATTTTAACATATAATATAAAATTAATATAGCACAAATACTTCTTTACATTAATAAGGTACGTAGTTTTATAATATAACACCACATACCTCAGTTTCATATATAATTTTATTAGTATAAATTATATACTTTAATAACTATTGCACTCATATCATCTTTAACTTTACCGCCTGATAATACTTTTGCTGTTTTCAAAATATCTTTAGATAATTCTTCCGGTTTATTAATTTGTGTTTTCTCAAGATATTCCACTAACCATTCATACTTTCCTGTATTCTTGCTATTTATATCTAGCACTCCATCTGTCACCATAACAATGATATCTCTGTTTTCTATCTTCATTTTAAAACTGTCTATATCCAGCTTATCCATAACTCCCATAGGTAACGTTTTAGACTCAACTACTTCTACTTTGTTTTTTCTCATTAAAAAGCTAGCCACAGCTCCAACTTTCATAAAATCTATATCTCCACTATACAAATCTAAATTCATCAAATCAAGTGTAGCAAATCTTTCATCTTCTGAAAATTTAAAATTCATTATTGAATTTACTGTATGTAACGCTTTCTTCTCTTCAAAACCATTTTCGATAATCTCTCTAATTAAATTTACTGTAGAACTACTTTCTAGTCTAGCCTCTTCTCCAGAACCCATACCATCGCTAAGCAAACTCACATAATTACCATCACTAAGTTTTCCATAAAAAAAACTGTCACCGTTACTTTTGTTTCCCTCTTTGTTATAAGACAAACCATAGCTAGACACGTAATATTTAGGAGTTTCTTCAAAATTTACATTGCATAGGCCTTCTTTGTCAATATTACAACTTTCATTACCTACACACATAGATTTATCCAAAGTTTCATTGATTAAAGGTAAAATTTTCTTCACGCAAAGATGTTTCCCTCTACATGACTCAAGTTTAACATTCACTCTCGTTCTACCATTCTTGTCTTTAATGCAATATAAATCCACTATTCCAATATTAAGGTTTTTAAAAGATTTCCTTAGTTTTCTCTCATTTTCTAAATCCAAGTTAAAATCTTGCTGAAAATCATCTGCCAAGGTTCCTATATATGAAGATATATTATTTATATGATTAGATAATAGCTCTCTTGTTTCCGCTAATCGTTTTCTTTCCATTTCATTTATAATATGCCCATTAACTATTTGCTCCGTACTATTTAGTAACTGAGTTCTTTTTAAACATTTCCTTTCAATTTCTTTCGGAAGAATACCCTTTTTACCTTCTTCATAATTTTGAATAAGTTCTAAGAATGCACAATAGGTATAATAATTCTCCCTAGACCAACATATCTTGTTCATATCACAATTAGAACAAACCCTAGATGCTAATCTCTCTATCAAAATTTCACTTTTACCCTTAAGCATTAATTTATCATTTTCTGATAGATTCGTAAGTACAGATGCTGTACTATCTAAAACTTTAGAATATCCACATAACCTTCCCGACAATTCTTCCTTAATCTTCTTAGAATAATCACTATTCAAATACTCTTGTTTTTTTTCCCAATCTAGTTCCAACAAGACCTTACTGTATATTTTACTTGGTAAAATCAGAAATACAATTAAAGCAACTATCATTTCCATAAACTCGAATTCTACATTTATATTTGTATATAACCTTATTATTAAAAATGATATTAGAGCACAGCATCCCGCTACCCATTTACCCGTTTCTTTAAATAAACCAGTAATCAATCCACATACCCCGAGTACACTTATATAAACTAAAATATTATTTGATGACATTCCTATAATAGTCCCAAGAGCTATACCACTAGCTCCTCCTATGCTAGGTCCATTAATATATGAAATAAGTATTATGAAAAAAAGTGCTAAAATGTTTTGCAAATATATATCTTTAAAATTCACTCCCCAAGTACCAGCTATTATTAATGATACTACTATCGCCATATTTAAAATCTCTTCGCTTTTATATAAATGCCTAATTTTCAGATTTTTAATACATACTATTGATTTTCTAATAATAAAATATAAGGGGACTATACACATCATTTGAAGAAAAGAATAAAAAAAAGCCATACTTATATCCCAACTTTTGAATATAACCTCTCCAACGAACAGCTCCAAAAAAATTACACTTGCCAAACTTATAGTTTTTATTTTTGTTGAAAATCTATTGTTGAAATACGCTAATATAGTAATACTACAAAGTATTACTATATATATTAGAACACTACTAATTCTATTTAACAAAAATAAATACCCTAAAACACCTCCTGATAATGCACCTATCAAAAGTTTATCTTCTTTATAATCTGTCATTACCGCTAAAAAACAAATTCCAAAGGGAGCTATTGTATTCTGAACATTAACCAATATTACTCTACTGACTAAAAACGATACTATAAATACCATCAACAAAGATTTTAAATTTGTTTTTGTTATTTTATGCACAGCATAATTATCATTTTTAGTTTCCTTTGCTCTTTTATATGTAGATATATCTATTCCGTATTGCACTACAACACCCCCAAATATAATTGATAAAATATATTATACATTATTTACCATCAAATATTTGTCATTTGTTGTTTTCTTATTACTAGAATCGTAAGACATTTAATTATACTAAAATTAGTTTTATAGCTAATGACGCTAATTTTATATTAAATTTTATCTTTTTTTTATTTTTTCCCTTTATATAGACAAATTTGCATTAAAGACAAGTACAAGGTCAAAGGCAAAGACAATGCACAATGCACAATGCACAATGCACAATTGTGGATGATTTTCTTCCCGTTGGTCAGAAAATCTTTAATTAAATAAAAACTTTTCTTAAGAATAAAGAAAATCATACACCTTCCGACTCTACATAATAAACAATTTCTTTAGTTCCTTATCTTTTTATATTTTTATATTTTTTTTATATTTTTTTATCTTATAGATCTTTTAATCTTTTAAATCTCTTATCTTTTAAATCTCTCATCTTTTAAATCTCTCATCTTTTAAATCTCTCATCTTTTAAATCTCTTATCTTTTAACTGCACTCTGCACTCTGCAAATTGCACTCTATATTCTATATGAAGCACTCTGCAAATTGCACTCTATATTCTATATGAGGCACTACGGAAATTTAACTTTTATTTTAAAAAAATCTCTTTTTTAGACAAAAATAAAAAGTACACATAATGTGTACTTTATTTGGTAGCGGAAATAGGACTTGAACCTACGACCCACCGGGTATGAACCGATTGCTCTAGCCAGCTGAGCTATTCCGCC
>NZ_JBTVVN010000056.1:0-18844 GCF_054819755.1 Clostridium sp. DL1XJH146 | reverse complement strand
AAAAGTTTTTTAAATATAAAATCATTTAATGGCTTCAATCTTTTCATTATATCACTCCTTTCTATATCTATATTATAACTTAATCATCACTATATTTTCACTGTTTTATTTAAAGTATTGACTTTTTCTTTTTTTATTAAACAAAAGGACTACTTTCCCCTTCTATATTGTAAATATCCTAAGTATTTCATACAACAACTAATAAACACATCTGAATTATATATCAACCTATTACTGGTTAATATTTGGACCCATAGAGGTGAGCTTGCTAGCATTAATTAATTACTTATTACTTATTATTTATAATACAATCTTAGATTATAAAATTTATTCATCATTTAATCAAAGTTCACAGAAAATTGTTTATCCCCGAGGTCTTGCTGAGGACATACAATGTCCTCAGTTGTTATTATAATTAATAAATTAAGCTAATGGATTTTTTCTAATTATATTTTGTACAAATTCTACAATTTCTACATAATTCGAGTAGTACCTTTCACTCTTGTGGGACATTAAAGTCGCTCACAGACCTACTTTCAACGGCTTTATACTGGTAATAATTAGGTCTCAGTGGTTCTTCCTAAACCCTTGATTTGAGCTTGCTATTTATTCTTTCTTCATCTTTATTTTTTTCATATTTTTTTCAAAATTAAAGTTATATTATTTCAAACAAAAGTTTACTGTTTCTTCTATAGAATCAAATGAATTGGCAACTATTTTACTATTCTTCATATTCCAAACTGTATATCCGTCCTTAGACCTCTTTTCATCTTCTCTTTTCCATGTTCCTTCCGATACTAATTTTATTTTAATTTCTGGTCCATCACCAATATTCCTTAATTCAAAAAGCTTTCTTTCTTTATCCATTGCTAGTATATGGTCTCCTTTTGTATCTATTGTTACAATAGATTCATCGTTCCATACTACAAAATCAGGATTAAAATTATTTGTATCACCTTTATCTAATAACGGTATTTCAAAGAAATTTGAGTTTTTATTTCTAAACCACGTTACCCCTTGCTTATCTAATTCTATTGCAAATACTTTCTCAAAATTATTAAATCCATTATAACCTTCATGCAAACTATTCTTAAATTTTATAACCCCATCTTTAGCCATTGTCATCTCTTGAATCTTGTGTGCTGAATCATGTATTACCACTATTTCCGAATATTTTATATATTCATCTACTATCTTTAAGGCGAAGTCCTTAATAATATTAGCAGCTATACTATTATATTCTACAAAAGCATCGAACTTACTTTGTTCAATATCGCATACATTCTTTAGTTTTTTATTGTATTTATTTAATTCAGTTACAAATATCCATCTAGCAGATACCTTGTTATTGTTCTCAATCTCGACCCACTCATATTCCATACTATCCTGATCATTTGCACCTATATATCTTTTCATTTGCATTTTATTTCCTTTACCAATAGTATTAACATAATCTTTTTTATAATCTGGTATCATAGCCACTATTTTTTTTATTCTCATTTTTGCTTCTTCTGTATTAGTAGCTATTTCTGGAACAAACATATTAATTTTAGGACTGTATGTGATTTTATTAGACCCACCTTGTTTTGATGAAAAAGTGATATCTAAATCTGGTATTTCCTTAGTAATTTTTTCTTCTATCTCCTTTATTACTTTTTTAAAAACTTTCTTTTCATCAGACCTTATATAAAAATATGCCACATTTAACGCTTCATGCTTATAATGAGTTATTCCTGGTTGCCTTAATACTCTACCTACAACTTGAGATATTTGTAATTCTGATCCCATATCTTTATCGATATAGGCACAGTAACACTCTGGATCATCCCACCCTTCTTGCAATGAAAGGTTGAAAATTATATGTTTATAATTTCCCTTTTTAAATTTATCATAATCACCATCCCCCCCAGAAAATAAATTAAAATTACTAGGTGGAGGAAATGCCTTATCAAATTTCAAATTACAATATATAGCAATATTATCTGGTTCAATACCTTTACTCACTAAATACCTCCATATAACTATAGGTCTAGCCCTTCTATCTTTAAAAGGTACTTCTACATTATCATTATATTTAGTATTCATAATTAAATTTGTATTAGTTACATAAATAGCTTTAGGTGATATTTTTAATTTCTCATCCTTTATACTATTTTTTAATTCTTCTAATTTTCTTATCATATCATCTACAGCAATTTCCATACTCGTATTATAACCATTTAATTCTATACCTTTTTTTATAAGCCCTGATGTCACAACATCTTTACTATTTATAGGTATGATTAAATCTTTATCCTCCCAACCTTTATCCTGCTTTAAAATCTTTATAAGTTTCTCCATTTCACTTGGTAATTTCATAGTTGCACTTGCAGTTATTAACGCATCTGGTTGTAAATCATCTATTATCAATTTGGTTTGTTGGTCTGATAAATTATGTCCCTCATCATATACTATTATTAAATTTCTTCTTATTCCTTCTTTTGTCTTCCTTATTTTCAACAAATTCCATAATGAATCTGTAGCCTTATCCAAGTGTATTTCAAATATTTTTCTATCACTATTTGCTATATCTTTTTGATTAAATTTTGCTACCGTTGCAACTAATAATAATGAATTATCTTTATCTTGTATATCATCTAAATTGCATTCTAATAATTTTTTTACATTATATCCTTTTGTAATATCTTTATAAGTCCCTGTAGATAGATTATCATAGGTTTGCCATATCACCACTTTTCCTTTTGATATCCAAAGAACTATAGGCGCTATTGGTAATTGTAATCTTATTTGAGCTAAAAAATCCGCTAAAATAACAGTTTTCCCACTTCCAGTAATAGCTGATAGATTTTGATAAAAAGGTCTAGTTACTGTTCTCGTTTTCATTAATGGGTCTTTCATATAATTTATTACCTTATCGCTTAATTGAGTTGCTGCATTTTTTTGAAATGTCTTTATCTCTATCATACTAATACCTCTTCTTCATTATACTTGTCTGTATATTCATTTAATCCTAAATGTGCTAATACCTTATCTGGAATTTTATAAAACACTACATTTTTACTTTGGTATGTTTCATATCGTGCATAAATACTATATTTTGTACACAAGTTTTCTTCTCGCGCTTCTCTTATTATCTCTCTATAAGCATTTATATCTAATTCTCCAACACTCTCTGGTCCATCCCATATTATAAATATTCCTTCATTATTAGAATTCTTAGCCACTAGATATTGATATTTTCCTTTAATTTCATATATACTATTCCTTCTCATTTTAATATCGTTATGGGAAGATAAAACTACATCTATTAAATCATCCCTTTTCATTGATAATATTGCATTAGCATCAATTTTATTTAATATTTTATAAAATTTAAATCCTCCACCTATAGCCTCGCAGCAACAATCTTTTTTATTTGTTACCCATTCTCCTTTTATTGCTCTTTTTAATCTATCGCAAGTTAATGTTCTAGCATATTTATCGCCATTTTGAGGACTACCTTGTTCTATTAAAATAAAATTTCTATCTGATTTAACTTCATAATTCAATTCCAAAACAGCATGTCCAGTTGTTCCTGAACCTGCAAAAGGGTCTAAAACAAGTCCGTCATTGGGACACCACAACTGAATAATTTTTTTTATTAACTTTAGTGGTTTAACTGTTTGGAATTTATTACCTTTACCAACAAGATTATTTAACTCATTAATTCCTACTTGACTATGTCCCGATTCTGTATATGCCCAGGACTGTGTTCCTAATTCAAAACTACCCTCATATTCATCATTAGCCCAATATGTCATTGGTACTTTTCCTTGCTTGACATCAATTAGATATCTCTTTAACCTTGGTCTTCCATACCCTTCTTTTAAGAAAAATAATCTAGGCCATGTATTTGTGTTTCTTATCTTCTTTGCTTTTTCTCTACTATTTTGAATAAAATCTGAATCAAATATATTTTGATCTTCAATAACACTATTTTCGTCTAAATTTACGTTAACACCAATATTAGGCAATGGAGCCTTTTTCATCACTAAAGCCTTTGCTCTACCATCTTTTAGGTCCTTTTCACAATATTCGGTTCCCCATTGACCTAACCATTTTTTCATCTCACTTTTTTTATTTCTCCATGAACCAGCTCCTGGATAATGTAGTGTTCCTGTAAATGGTGATTGTATAGCATATCTATCTTTATCAGTTACTCTAGAAGCGGTTGGGTCACCACCGGCCCATTTAGAATATGAATCATTATCCTTATTAGTGTATCTCCTATTCATAGTTTCATCTCTATCTAATAAATTTGTAGTAGCCCGCTCTCTATCTCTTGCATATATCAATACATATTCAGTTGCGCTTGATAAATGCTTACTATCATTTTTAGGTGAATAAGATTTTTGCCAATTTATTAACCCTATTCTATTTTCTTCCCCAAAAATTTCATCTAACATCATTCCTAGATGAAATAATTCATTATGGTCTATACATATAGCCAGAACACCTCCAGGCTTTAACATTTCTTTCATCATTTGTATTCTTGGTAACATAAATTTCATCCACTTTGTATGCCTTGAACCATCCTCTAAAGTCACAACCCCTCCTAAATCCGGATCATTAGGATCTTCATCCCATTTATCATTATACCTAAAATATTGTCCTGTATTATATGGCGGGTCTGTTACTATTAAATCTACAAGTCCCTTATATTTATATAAAGTAACCATAGCTTGTAAATTTTCACCTTCTATCAGCATATTTCCTGCTGCTTCTTGTTCAGAACCTACAGATAAATCCCCTTCTTGCTTCATTATACGTGGTCTAACTTTTCTTCTGATTTCAGATGCTGTCTTTTTACCATGAAACATAACTGATATTCCACCACTTAACATTTTTTTTAAAATTTTAAGTAATTCATTTTTATCCATTGATTCAAGTATATCCCCACTCTCAATCCCTTCAAACTCCATATGTACCCCCTTATGACCTATAAATAAATAGATTTCATATTTGTGAAATATTATTACGCATATATTTATAATTATCATTTATCCAAGAAGTAAAAATAGTACTTACTCATAGTACTTATTTATAGTTTTACCCTCTTAAATTTATGCTAAAAAAACAAACCATTATGCTATATTTTTAATTGAGTATACAAGCTGATTTAAACTATAATAAACAAACTCATCAACATTTCACCTTGAAATATATCTTCTTTATTTTCCATGAACAGCAAATATATAATTTGGCATAAAAAAAGAGCCCTTATCAGGCTCAACAATCATTTTATTAATATTTATTCATATCCTCTCAATGCACTAACAACATTTTTAAATCTAAAACCTGGCATTCATTATACATCTGATGAATATACACATATTACAATTCTTCAAATTTAATTTGTGTATATTCTTTTATATCCGCTGGCGTCAACATATTATACTTTTCCTTTACTGCAATAAAGTATTTTCCAATCAACATTTTATCAATGACACGATTTGAACTCATATAATCCGGTAAATCTTTACGAGTTTCTAACCATGGAGATTCTAAATGAGTAAATCTTTCCAACACTTTTCCACTATAACAGCATAAATTTTTAATTACACAATCTATAACAGATTTTTGTGTTGCCATAAAAATAGTAGTATCAAACTCATCTGCCTTTTTAATAGGGTCAAAATGATAACTAGAGTATTTATTGTAGATTTCTCTGTATACCGGACCATGGACCCAAGCTTCACAATTGTTTTCAAAAATAAAAGTTTTATAAAATGCATAATAGAATCCCTGTATATAATACAAAACTTTTTGCAACGCAAGTGGGGTAATATCCTCACACTGATTTAACAAATATCTTACTACTAAATCAATGTTCATTTTAGTTTCAATTTTAATACCTATTAAGTTGTCTACAGCTCTTTTACTTTTGTCATATGAAGACGTTGTTTTTAGGTTTGTTTTATTTTCTTCTAAAATTGTCTTAAAATAGTTTGGATCATCATAAATTTGCTGTAGTGTTTCAGAATACTGCTTTGTGGGCATATCCCCATCGCAATATCTAGAAAAAGTTTGTTCTCCCCATCCTAATAATAAGGATAATGGTCTTTTCCCAATTGCATATTTTTTTGGTATCTCTAAAATCTTTTCCAAAGATATAATACAATTTTTTTCACGAAATGCATCGTATAAAGCCTTTAAATTGAAATCACTTACTTCATCAACAAATATTTCTTCTCCACAACATTCGCAATGAGCAACCTTTCCTTTATATTCATACGTTTCACCTTTTAAAGTTCCTACCATTTTTTCTTCTGTAACTGTGTAATGCACATCATCTCTGCATTCTACACAAAATACCATGTTCTCTTTCATCGTCCTTCCTCCTTTCAATTTCCAATTAATTACTTAAACAAGTAATTAATTGGCTTGTTACGTTTATGGAAAGAAATAACCACTGTCCTTCTACCTTTATCAATATCAATAATATTAAATTTAGTATATATATCAACCTTCTCCTCTTCACCATCAATATTAAATAATTGTACTTGTGGAACAAACACATACAATATTTCATATTCATATCCCTTATTGGTGTTTTTTAGAGAGTGGCAGAAATCCTCTGGAATAATATTTAGTAAAATAGATTTTCTACGACTACTATTTATATTATATTCATTGATAAAATCTATGTTTTCTTGCCTATTCTTATTTATTTCAATATTAAATTTATTATCTCTAACACAATCCTTTATTTTATTCAAAATTACAAGTATTTCTTCTTTAGAATAATTCTGATTGTAATGTGAATTCATTGCATCACCCTTTCATAATACAATGTTACTTTATTATATGCCCCTTGTCAATATTATGTGCATCAATTGATACATTTATTCATTGCAATTGATACATTCATATAATTTCAATAAAACTTTAAAAGGCATATCAGCACCTCCATATTGAAGTATTGATACACCCTAATCTTACATTTTATTAATATAAACCTTTTAGTGCTATAGAAGCCAAGACATAAAACTGTATGCTTTATATTTATTTGCACACTCTATAGATAACTGCTTTTTATTTTTTTATTATAAATTAACTAACTTAGCTTTCTATTAATAAAATTTTTTTACTCTCATTGTATTTTTTAAATAGAATATTTTTTTCGACAACAAATTTACTATTT
This sequence comes from Clostridium sp. DL1XJH146, assembly GCF_054819755.1. Taxonomy (NCBI): domain Bacteria; kingdom Bacillati; phylum Bacillota; class Clostridia; order Eubacteriales; family Clostridiaceae; genus Clostridium; species Clostridium sp. DL1XJH146. The sequence continues at coordinate 11,661 of NZ_JBTVVN010000056.1, read as the reverse complement.
AGTTAACTGTTAGCTTTATTCTTACTAACTATTTATTAATTCCAAATGTATTAAATTTATTATTTAGCTTTTCACATTCTTCTATATGAAATAACTCTGTAACACAAATAATATCCTCTTACAGTTTGTTTTTCAAATCCACCGTCAACTACTTGTATTTATACAGTTTCAAGCATTATTTCATCTTTTGTTTGAACAATAACCACTGATACAATTTCTGGTTTTAAAAATACTCTATATTTTGTCTTTAATTTCTCATAAAAATCTATAGTACTATACAATGTATCTTTATACTTTTCCTCCTTATATATCTATAAATCCATCTCATTAAGCAAATCTCTCAAAGTCTTCAATTCCTCAACAGATAAAGTAATCCCCTTCCCCATCTTCTCATGCTCAGGAGCCCAATCTCTTAAATCATATTTAGCTGCTCTTCCGTTCCAGCTTATTAGGTTTAGCTCTTTTGACCACCCCTTTGGTGATTCTGAAATTGCTCCTATAGTTTTTTCTATTTCATATTTTATCTCTGCCATTGTAATTCTCCTTTTTCTATTTTACATTTTTATGACCTTTAAAGGAATCATAAACATCAAGCATAATCAAATCCATAAGTTTAGCTCTGAAACTATCATCTTGAAGAATTTTACCATAGAATTCTTGATTTTTATCGTATTCTTGAATAACTCCATCTAAAAATGAAGGCTCAAAAGCATATTTAAAATCGTCATAGGTATTGTGTTTTGCTTTAAGTTCCAAATCTTCATTTAGTTTAAGATTATTTCTTATTTGCTCAACAGCTAATTTCTCCGAGCCTGAAAAATTTGTTCCGTAACGCTCATTAAGCTTATCAATAATACTACTTAAATAATCCTCTTCTCCCTCTACTACATTTCCTCCACCAGAAATTTTTATATTGACGCCTATTTGTTCTTCTTTTTCTAAATATATACTTCCCTCAGTTTTCTTTTCTAATTTGTAATACTGGAGGAGTACCTTATCTGTTATATCTACACCGCCTGGTCTTTCAATATCTATTTTCTTAATTAAGAACCTTAAATAAACATTTAATCTATGAAGGTCAGAGTCAACAATTGGTGCAACTTGAATAATAAGATTATACAGATTTATAAATTTACTTATTAAACTCTTAAATTCAATAGTTTCATCCCTTGAAAAATCTTTCATCCTATCAATGGAATTGTTGACACAATTATTCATAGTACTTATATCGCTTTTCGTGTTTTTATCTTTATAATAAATCTCTGTAAATAATATAACATCTTCTCTATTTATAACTTTTTTATCATAAATAGTTCTCTCAATTGTATAAATCTCATTAGGTTCAATATCATTTTCAAGGACCGTATCTCTATAAAAAGGTTTAAATGCCTCAAGAATATCCTCTGGTTCATTAACAAAATCCATTACAAATGTATCTTCTTTACCTGGATAAATCCTATTTAATCTTGATAATGTTTGAACCGCTTTTACGCCAGATAATTTTTTATCTACATACATTGTGTGAAGTTTTGGTTGGTCAAAGCCTGTTTGGTATTTATTCGCTACAATAAGCACTCTTGATTCGTCCTTATCAAATTCTTTTGGAACCCCTGTTTCAGCTAGACCACCATTCATTCCTGTTTCTTTATGGTCAATTCCATCATCTTTTACTGTTCCAGAAAAAGCTACCAAAGTTTTTAAATCCTTGTATCCTTTTCTTTTTATATATTCATCAAAAGCAAGCTTATATCTAACAGCATGAAGTCTAGAAGAGGTCACAACCATAGCCTTCGCTTGTCCTCCAATTTTCTTCATAGTATGATTCTTAAAATGTTCTATTATCACTTCTGTTTTCTGAGAAATATTATGAGGATGTAAACTCACATACCTTACAATTGATTTAGTAGCTTTACTCTTATCAAAGGAAGGGTCCTCCTCAATCTTTTTATTCACATTATAGTACATCTTATAGGTCATATAATTTTTAAGAACGTCCAAAATAAAACCTTCTTCTATTGCTTGACGCATACTATAAATATGAAATGGGTAATACTTACCATCATCATGCCTAGTTCCAAAAAGTCTTAATGTAGTACCTTTTGGAGTTGCTGTAAAAGCAAAAAAACTCACATTAGAGCTGTCTACAAACTTTTCAAGTTCCTTATTAATTTTGTCCTCAGCATCTATATCATCCTCTTCTTCTTTGCTTGCAGCTTCCAATGCTTCTTCTTGACTTAAAGACTCTTTTAAAGCCATAATATTTCTTCCAGAGGTTGAAGAATGTGCTTCATCAATAACTATGGCATATTTTTTCCCTTTAGTCCCTGCCAATTTATCTAAAATATAAGGAAACTTTTGAATAGTACTAATGATAATCTTAGTCCCTTTTTCAATTTCTTCTGCCAGCTGAGATGAATCTTCATCAATCTTGGCAACAAGTCCAATTTTATGTTCTAATTGATATATAGAATCTTGGAGCTGTTGGTCTAAAACCTTTCTATCAGTAACAACTATAACCCCATTAAAAATAATATTATTATCATTATCGTGAAGTGATGCCAATCTATGAGTAATCCATGTAATTGAGTTTGTTTTACCTGAACCTGCTGAATGTTGAATAAGATATCTATTACCAGCACCATTATTTTTAGCATGGTGCAACACTTCCCTTACCACATCTAACTGATGATATCTAGGAAAAATAAGAGTTTCCTTTATCTTAGTTACTCCATTATCAAGTTTTTCCTCTTTCTTTTGAATGTAAGTAAACTTGTGAAGTATTTCTAAAAGTGAATCTTTTGCTAAAACCTCTTCCCAAATATAATGAGTCCTAAGCTTTCCATCTACTATAGGGTTTCCTGCACTTTCATTATTCCCTTTATTAAAAGGTAAAAACCTAGTCTTTTCACCATTTAACTTGGTAGTCATATAAGCCTCATCTGTATCCATTGCAAAGTTTACTATGGCTCTTTCTTTAAATCTAAATAAAGGATTTGTACTACTTCTATCATATTTATATTGCTTTATGGCATTTTTATAAGTTTGACCTGTAAAAGCATTTTTAAGCTCCATAGTTATAATTGGAATACCATTAAGGAAAATAACTAAATCAATCTCTTTTCCACCTTCATAAGCCAGCTCCTCAGTTACTGAAACTATATTCTGCTTGTATAGAATAAACTGGTCTGGATTTAAATTAGTAGGCGGCTTAAAATAAGCAAGCTGTAATTTTACTCCATAATCTTTAATGCCATGCTTAATAACATCTATGGAGCCTCTAGTTTTTAGTTCTCTATCTAAATTGGTTAATACTTTCATCCTATAATTTGTTTTATATATTTCCTTTAAGCGATTCACTGATTTTTCTTGTGTTGTTTCAAGAAAAGAGAAAAGCTGATCTACATCAATGGCATACTCAGTATTATACCCACCATTAAAAGACTCAACATATCCATTGTCATTAATTAAGTATTCTTTTATTAATGCTTGAAAAGATTTTTCTTTTAAACTATCTGGTGTGATTGATGTAATCATTGCACTTCTCCTTCTTTAATTATTTCCCAATCTCGAAGGTCTATTTTGCCTGTTACGGCTTCGGATATTAGGGATTGTTTGGCTTGGGTTAGTTTTTGGATTTGGCTTTTAATATTCGAAATTGAAGCTAAAATTAATTCAATCTTTATGCTAAGAAATTCACTAATTTTATCTTGTTCCTCAATCTCTGGATAAGTAATAAAAACATTTTTCAAACTATTCTGCCCAATATTTTTTCTTATACTACCACTAGAATAGAGAATTATTTGTTTTCTAGATTCATACGAATCCAAAAAGTACTTTTTAAATCCTATAGTTAGTTCATCATTCTTATCTCGTCCTCTTATGACAAAACCACCAAAGACAACTTCTTCATTTCCGATATATACTGTTGAAAGACCTATTTCTTCTCTCGTTTCAGATGTTCTATTTAGTAGAATATCACCTTTTATAACTTTGTTTTCAACTATTGCACTCTTAGATATGTTTACTTTACTAGTTATTTCTTCATAATTCAATATTTCATTATTTATTACTTCTTTTACATTAATAAATTTGGTGCCATACCCATACATACTAGCATCAGCATTAACTCCGTTTTTGAATGAAAATAAAAATCCTAATCTCTTAACTCCCCACTCTCTCGGTATCATCCCCAACCATTCAATTCCACTATCTTTCATTTCCTCAGGCTTTCTTTCCACAAGTTCTCCATCAACAATTTTCACCTTACCAGTAACTACTTCTGATATAAGGCTTTTTTTAGCTTCTTCAAGCTTTTCAATAAGCTTTTCTTTTTTAGAAATTATTGAATCGAATTGAGCTGTTTTAACGTGTAGAAAGTTGACTATTTTTTGTTGTTCCGATTTATTAGCCAAAACAATTTTTTCTTCAAAATAACTTGTTGTATTAATATTTTGAATTCCTGTTGTCTGATTAACATGTTTCATATTAACTCTTTTATTATATAAACATCTGAAATAATAAAGTAGGTATTTATTATCATTTTCATTTTTCACATCAATTTTAGCCATAAAATTTGCATAAATTGATGGAGTACTACTTTTATAAATACATACAAATCCAACCGGTTGTTTTTCACCACCACCAGATTTTTCTATAAGCAAATCATTTTTATTTAATAAATAAGTTCTTTGTTTATAAATATTCAAATTGCGGATAGTGATATTATTCATATCCACTGTATTTTTGTTTCTATTAAAATTAGTAATTCTTATGCATGGTATGTCGTGTATATTTTCTTTCTTATCTTCACCCCAAATACCATTTTTTACAGATGCCGTTACATACTTTAGTTTTTTCACTTTCCAATCCTTTGGCTGATTTTCCAACCACTCAATCCCACTATCCTTCATTTCCTCTTCACTTCTATACTTTATCTCACCCATTACCCAATCACCTTCACAATCTCTGATTGGATTTCCTTCTCCAATTCTTCAATCTCAAGCATTATATCTTTAAAGGGTCTTAATTCTTCATACTTATAGAAATATCTTGTGAAAGGAATTTCATAGCCTATTTTTGTTTTTGAATGGTCCAGCCAGAATTCATTTACATGGGGTTTTACTTCTTTTTCTATGTAGCTTAGAATATTTTCCTTTTCCTTTTTAATATGCTTTTCAGTATCCACGTTATAATCTTCTACCTCTTGTGATAGTGGAATAGACTCTGTATCTTTAAGGGTAGAATCTGCTTCTTTTTTCTTGCCTTTCATACAATAATCTGCTGTTTCATCTCTTTCTGAAAGTCCCATAAGTATTGCTTTATATAGTGCATTTGTAAGCTTTATATCTTTTAACATCTTCTTTAATTTTTCATCGAATACTTCTCTATTTTTTATAAGTTTATCGCTTATATTTTCTTTTAATGTATTTATTATTTTCTCTTGCAATTCTTTTCCTTCATATTGCTTTTGCAGCTCTATTAACTCTTTTTTCTTAATTGTCTGCTTTTCTTTTTTAAGCTCTAGTTCTTCTACTTTATCTTCATCATAAAGTTTTGAAAAAGCTGATTCTGAATAAATATTTTCTATTCTTTCTTCTGAAATTTTAAAGTTTAGTTTAAGTGGTCTTTCTATTGTTACTTTAAGAAATCCAAATTCTTTATTATCAAATATTTTGCAATATTCATTTTCTTTAAACTCACCATAAATACGCGCTATTTCATTTATATCCCTTTCACTTATTTGATTTCGTTTTGACCCTAAAGATTTTCTCATTTTATGATAAAAACCAGAAGCATCTACTAATTGAATTTTGCCATTTCTAATAGGTCCATTTAGAATGTTTTCATTTTTCCTATTTGTAAGAATCCATATGTATGTAGCTATACCAGTGTTATAGAATAAATCTGTTGGAAGTGCAATTATTCCTTCTAGAAGGTCATTTTCTATAACCCATCTTCTTATTTCTGATTCACCAGAGCCTGCATCTCCTGTGAAAAGAGGTGAACCATTGAAGATAATAGCCATTCTAGAACCTTTTTCATCATCTATCATTTTTGAAAGCATATGTTGTAGGAATAGTAAGGAGCCATCAGAAGTTCTAGGAGTTCCTGCTCCGAAACGTCCATTAAATCCCATCTCGTCAACTTCATTATCAATAAAATTTTTATCCTTTTTCCAATCTACTCCAAAAGGAGGATTCATAAGTGCAAATCTTACCTTTTGATTTTTATGTCCATCTGCCGTAAAGGAATTACCAAAGGCAATGTTCTTCTCTTGCTGCCCTTTTATAAGAATGTCTGCTTTACAAATTGCATAGGATTGGTTATTAAGTTCTTGACCAAAAACCTCTACCTGTGCTGTTGGGTTTAATTTTTGGATATACTTTGTTGCAACAGATAGCATACCACCTGTACCACATGCAAAATCCCCAACTGTAAAAATACTGCCTGGTGTTGTTAGTTCCTCTTCCACTCCATTGAATATAAGATTAACCATAAGCTCTATAACTTCACGTGGAGTATAGTGATCTCCAGCTTCAGCATTTTCTGAAAATCTTCTTATAAGTTCTTCAAAAACATAGCCCATTTCTTGATTGGATACTACTTCTGGATGGAGATCTATGTTATTGAATTCTTTTATTACTAAGAATAATAAATTATTATCATCAAGCTTTTTAATCTCTTTATCAAATTCAAAATTCTCAACAATTTCTCTTATATTTGAAGAGAACCCTCTTATGTAACTTTCAAAATTAGTCTTTATATTATCTGGATCATCTAGTAATTTTTTAAAATTAAATTGTGATTTATTAGAAAATCCATGACCAGCAATTCTATTTAATATCATTTCTATATCTGTAGTTTTAGCTTTTTCTACTACTGCATCTTTAGTATTTTCTAGTAAACAATCAAAACGTCTTAATACTGCCATCGGTAAAATTACATCACCATATTTTTCTGGTTTGTATGGACCTCTTAATAGTTCTGCTATTTTCCATATAAAATTTACTTTTTCATTAAAGTTTTGCATGTCTGTCTCTCCTTCTGCTTATTATTTCAATTTTATAAAATAATTATTACGTAGATTAATTTCACATTTACTATGTACAATTATATCATAATTGTGGTTTTTTTGTTATATTTACCATATTGAATTCTACTAATGTAAAAATACCTAGCAAAATTTATTTACTAGGTATTTTTATTTAATTAAAAAGAGAACCAGACGCATCCGGTTTCCTTAAGTGTAGTCCGAAGACTTGCACCGCTATTCATTATATATAGTATAACATTTTACATGAAAATATTTAACGTAATTATGTACTAATTTTTTTCAATGTCAATCCCACTCAATGTAATATTCTCTTCTATTTCATCTACTGTAGGAATACTCCCTCTTAATTCCTTTGGAATTTCATGTAATACTTTATATTCAGCTACACCTATAGGTTTTGTCATATCTTTAAGAGAATACTCTGCTACAAGTTTATTTTTTTCTTTGCATAAAATAATACCAATAGAAGGTTTATCCTCTTCAGTTTTTAACACATCATCTACAGCAGATAGATAGAAATTAAGTTTCCCTGCATATTCTGGCTTGAATTTTCCTGTTTTCAATTCAATAATCACATAACATCTAAGTTTTATATGATAGAATAACAAATCTAAATAAAATTCTTCCCCACCAACATTAAGTTTATATTGATTGCCAATAAAAGCAAACCCACTACCAAGTTCTAATAAAAAACTTGTAATCTTTTGAACCAATTGGTTTTCAATATCTCTTTCATTTATTTTTTCTGTCATAGATATAAAATCAAATATATATGGATCTTTTAATGTTTCCTTTGCCATATCACTTTGAACTTGTGGGAGTTTTTCCGAAAAATTATTTGTCTTATCTGACAAAACCTGCCTTTCATATAATTTATATTCTATTTGATGTACTAAAACATTACGAGACCAGCCATTTTCAATTGTCTTATTAATGTACCAATTTCTAACTTCTCTATTTTTTACTTTTTCTATTAAAGTAATATTATGATACCAAGTAATTTGTGCAAGTGCAGCTTGCACAAATTCAAAATTCGGATATTCCAATGCTAATCTTCTCATATTTTTAAGATTTCTAATTGAGAAGCCTTTCATTTCTGGAAATTCTTCTTTTAAATCCTTTGAAAGTCTATCAATGAATTTACTTCCCCAACCCTCTTTTTCTTGATTTTCAAGTATTACTTTTCCAATATTCCAGTATAGAACAATAAGTTCCTTATTAACTTTACGAAGTGCTTGTTCTTGAGATGAATATACATTTCGTTTGATTTTATTAAAAATATCCTTATATTCATCAATCTCAAAATTCATATAATACACCACCCATACATATTTATTTGAATCTTCGTCAAAAATCAAATATAGCTTTTACTCTTGCCAAAATTCTAAGTCCTCACTTAGTCCTGCAGACTTTTCATAAATTCTTTAGCTTCCTCTGATAATTCACTGTCCTCTTCATACCCAAATTTTTCTGGTGTACAACCTAAGTACCCAAAAATTCTTACTAAATCATCATAGGTTGTATTACCTTCTTCAAAATTTGATTTCAAAACCTCTAGATTTTTCTGCAATATATAAACATCTTTTGATGGAATGTTTAGGTCATTGCTACGACCTAATTTTTTAGTTAACTCTTGTAATTTTCCATCAAAATTCACAATCTTATCAAGCATTTTCTTTTGAATATCAGTAATAATGCCTATTTCTTTTAGCCTTTTTGTCATTGCAATATAATCAACACCATACTTATGTTGAAGTTGAATTACTATAGCTGAATCTATATCTTTCATTTTATTCTCAGTGATTTGATTAACATTATCTTTTAAACTTTTTTCTGGAATTAGTAATTCTGCCGCAAAACTATCTGCCATTTGTTCATGTATATTTACATCGCCATCGTTATTATTCACCATTTCTTCGATAACAGAATTTTGCTTAATATATACACGATTTTCTAAAAGATGATATATTTCATGAGCTATTGTAAATCTTTCATATCCATATGTTTGATTTGTATTTGTAACAATCACAAAAGTATCATATTTATAGCCTATAAATCCAGCTAATTTTAAATTTTTAAAAGGTGTCCTTATAAGCTCTATATTAATACGTTCATCTTTTTCTAATGAATCCAAAATCTCTAATAGCTGATTAGCGCAGTAATTTCCTAATTCATATTTATCTCTAAAATTCCTAGCTCTTTCATATGCTATTCCTCTAAAATCAGCCATTTTATTCACCTCTATGGATTTCTTTTTGGGTACATAATGCATCCATTAATAATTCAATCCTTTTTATTTCTAATAAATCTTTTTCTTCCATTCCTTTAGCTTTAAATGCCATTACAAAAGATTCTTCCTCTGTTTTATCATTCTCTGAATCATTAATATATCCATACAAACTGTCTACATCAATAGAAAATAATTTACCTATATTTATAGCCTCTTCTAATGATACCGCTCTTTGGCTTCTTTCTATTTTTGCAATTGCAACCCTATTCAATCCTACTCTATTTCCAAGCTCTTCTTGAGTTATTCCCATTTGCTTTCTTAAAGAGTTAATTACTTCTCCAATATTATTAAATTTCATTTCAACTCTCCCCTTTACATATATTATATAGTACATTTATATCAATTTCAATATCATTATATAGTTTTTGTTCTGATTTGTTACATTATATTTATATTTTTAACAATTATGTTTTTTATATTCAAGTTTATTATAAAAATATATTTTTAAATTTAATGTAGTGAAATTTATTCAATCTCAATCAACCGTATACATAAATTTTAACATCATTAGATAAAAAATATTGATAAAAACTTAAAATTAAATTATCATAAAATGTATACTAAACAAAATTATAACTAAAGTTTTATAAGACAAATGTTTAAATAGATTTAATATGAGGATAAATTATTAACCTGATAGGACGTTGTCATCCTCTAACAGGAAATTTAAAAGGGAAATTTGCATTAGACTTAGATCATCCAGATAGATTAATAATAAAACCAGTACTTGAAGAAGGTATAGATATGAGTGTAATTAATTTCTTTAATATTAAAGAAGTAAGTATTGTGGAGGTGAGAGATTATCATGGCTAAAAAAATTGAATATCAAGCTGCTATTGCTGTACCACCTGGCGAAACATTAAAAGAGCTTATAGAGAATATAGATATGTCCCAAGTTGAACTATCAAAACGGACTGGATTAACCACAAAACACATAAATGAAATAATCAATGAAAAGTCTCCTATAACTCAAGAAACTTCTTTAAAACTTGAACATGTTCTAGGTATACCAGCAAGTTTTTGGAATAATCTAGAATCAAATTATCAAGAAACAAAAGCTAGGTTAAAAGCTGAAGAAGAAATAAATAATGAACTTGCTATTGCTAAAGAGATACCCTATGCTGAGATGGCCAAATTGAAATTTATTGAATCTACTAAAAAATCGGAAGAAAAAGTTATAAATTTAAGAAATTTTTTCGGAGTAGCTAAGCTAACTCTAATTCCGGATATTATAGAAGTTGCATTTAGAAAAAAAGATAAAGAGACTTCATCTTCATATGCCATTGCAGCTTGGTTAAGAAAAGGTGAAATAGAAGCTAGCAAAATCGAAACAGCTCCATATAACAAACAAAAACTTCAAAAATTAATTCCTACATTTAGAAAATTAACTTTAGAAAAGCCAGAAGTATTTGTACCTAAAATCATAAACTTATGTGCCTCATGTGGCGTCGCTGTAGTTATAGAACCTCACTTATCAAAAACTTATGTTAATGGAGCTACAAAATGGTTATCAAAAGATAAAGTACTTTTGCAACTTAGTTTAAGATATAGTTTTGCAGATATATTTTGGTTTAGTTTCTTTCATGAATTAGGTCATATATTAAAACACAGCAAAAAAGAAACTTTTATAGAAAGAACTAAAAATATTGATAAAGATGTGTTAGAACAAGAAGCAGATGCTTTTGCTTCTGATACTTTAATTCCTAAAACTCGATATAGCAAATTCACAAGAGAAAATAATTTTATAAGCGAAAACTTAGTTTTACAATTCGCCAAAAATATTGAGATTTCACCATGTATAGTAATTGGAAGACTACAACATGATAAGTTTTTAAACTACAATCAGCTTACAAATTTAAGACCGAGATTTTGTTTTAAGAATTAAATATATTTTTAGATTTGATAACAAAAAAAGCAGTAGATACTTTTGTGTATAGCCAAAGAGGTCTACTACTTTTTTATGTATGATTAGCAACAACTAAGTATTAAATATACTTGTTGGAAATAAAGTATATACATATCTTCATTTAATATTAAAAATAAAAAATTATCTAACAGAAACAAAGACCAATCCCTATACCAGGACCAGTCTTCATCATCAATTCCTATATTAACTTAGCAAAACCTCCAAAAGAGGTCTCCCCCACCACTAAAGCACAATATCAGTAACAGTCTTCTCTTCAATGTAAGCAGAATCTTTAGCTGCATAATCGCCAGAAGAAGTACTAAAAACATTCTTCGCAATAACTTCATCCATAGCAGCTGAAATCTCAGCATCAGTAACAGCCTCTTTGACATCCTTAAATCTCATACTGGC
>NZ_JBTVVN010000055.1:0-19212 GCF_054819755.1 Clostridium sp. DL1XJH146 | reverse complement strand
ATACTTCTTCTGGTGATTATGCAGCTAAAGATTCTGCTTACATTGAAGAGAAGACTGTTACTGATATTGTACTTTAGTGGTGGAGGAGACCTCTTTTGGAGGTTTTGCTAAGTTAATATAGGTAGATTTGTGATGGAGACTGGTCCTGAGGTGTGGGGCTGGTCTTTTTGTTAGGAGTTCTTAATAAAAAAATATTATTAATGAGATATCTTGATTTTAAATTTAGATGGATTTATTTAGAAAATTGAGTGATTATTATTAAAAGAATTATTTTAGAAAGTATGTAGATATCAATTATAAATAAAAGATAAGAAATTAAATTATTTATGTATATAAAAATTTAAATTAATAATAGTTGTTATGATTATTTTAAAAAATAAGTATAAAATTTTATAAATAAGATAAGAATATAAATATAAGTGCCTTCAATTAGTGGCAATTTTTAAAAAAAGTGCTATAATAGAAGTATAATAAATATATTACGACAGATTAGAAAGAAGGCGTTTGTAATTTATAGTAATAGTTCAGGTATGTCTGATATAAAGATTTCTTTTATTAATAGCTTTTTAAAAGCAGTAAAAAAAGAAATTGCAAAAGGGAATTTACATTTAGCTGAAAGAGATAAAAATATGGATTTTATAAAAGATAAAGGATTAATGGTCCCAGATGATATAAATGAAGTTATTTTTGATTTAAGTTATAAAGATTATGTGGGAGGACCAGAAGAAGATAGAGATGGATATAAAGGTGACATATACAAATTTAAAACAGATGCTATAGATGAAGTAATTATATATATAAAAATTAGATATAATCCACCTCATGAAATAGTATGTATTTCATTTCATGAGGATGAGAACTAACTATTTTACATATATACAAATTGTATATATAAATATAAATATAAATAAAATTAATTTTAATATATTAGATTAACAAATCTAATATCTAGACAGGAGAGGTAAGGATGAAAAAAACATTTTGTCCAAAGTGTAATAAGGAGGTAGAATATTTAACTAAAAAAAATATGATTAAGGAATACAAAAAGGTAAAAGTTAATGTGGAGGAAACTATAGCTTTTTGTCCAATTTGTGGAGAAAATATATTTGTTACTGAAATTGAAAGAGAAAATTTGAAAAGACTCTATGATGAATACAGAAAAATAACCGGTATAGTTTCACCACAAGATATTGTGAATTTAAGAACTAAATATGATATTTCTCAAAGAGAACTCGTATCAATACTTGGATGGGGGAAAATGACTATCAATAGATATGAAAGAGGATCATTGCCAAGTTTAAGTCACAGTGATGTTTTGAAAACTTTTATTTCTAATGAAGAAGTGTTTAAAGAAAAAGTTGAGGAATCATATAACTTTGGAAGAATAAATGAGAAAACCTATAATAAATTAAAAAATGCATTTGGGAGTTCAGCGAGAAATTATGCAAAGTTGTTTATAAATTCTAAACTAGCACATTTGGAGGATATAAATAATGGTTTCAGGAAATTTGATTTGGAAAAAGTTGAAAACTTAATAAGTTATATTGCAGATAAAGTTGATAACCTTTATAAAACAAGCTTAAATAAGTATTTATGGTATATTGATTTTGATTACTTTGAGGAAAATGTAAGATCAATAACTGGATTAAGGTATGTAAAACAGCAATATGGACCTGTAATTGAAGGTAAGGGGTATGAAGACGTAATAAATTTATTTGATTCAAAATATTATAAAGAAGAATTTATGAATTCTGATGGATCGATAACAGCAAAGATATCAAGTAAAAAAAATTATGACATGTCTATGTTTTCAGATGAGGAATTGAATATTATTGATAAAGTAATAAATAAATTTGCAAATATGAGTTGTGGAGAAATGTCTCAAATATCCCATCAAGAAAATGGATGGATTAACAACGATATTGATGAAATTATTTCCTATGACTATGCTGAAGAATTAAAAACAACTTTTTAATAATAAAGGCATGATGCTTTTGGGCATCGTGCCATTTATATGTAAATTACAAGTAGAAATTTGAGAATGGTACCGATAGAAAGCATAATGAAAATTTATTTTAATAATAATTAAGCACTTAGCTGAAAAGTTAGGTGCTTTTTTAATACACATATGAAAAAAATTAACAATAAATCTTTACTATTTGATATAGCATTTGCTATAATTTAAATTAAGTATGAAAGGGGACAAGCTATGGTTTATTTTAGTGATTTATTAAAAAAAGTTAGAAAAGACCTTAATATGACTCAAGAACAATTAGCTAGAGAGTTACATGTTAGTTTTTCCACAGTAAATAGATGGGAGAATGACAAATCTAATCCAAGTAATATAGCTAAAGTATTATTTTATAGCTTTTGCAAAGAAAAAGGAATTACCATTGAGCAAAATGAGGTTATTTAGATACACAATAATGCTTTCAGGGGGTAAATATGAGTGAGTTTATAAATTCCAATGAACAATTGGTGGATAAGATTAATAATATTTTAAAAACTAAACATGATTGCTCTGTTAATATAGTCAATGATAAATTAACTCTATCAGTATTTTCTTTATTAGAAAAGAATTTAAAAAATGTAAATGAGATTAATTTTGTTATAAGAGATACAAGATATATTCCTGAAAATGATGAGATATCAAGAGAATTTGAAATTGATATGAATCCTAATAATATGCTATTTAATTCATACGATATAATTGAAAAAAATAAACTTCAACACTTTTCAAAAGCAAAATCAATGTATAAATTTATTGATAAACATGTAAAGGTAAGAAAAACTAATCCTAAATATAAAATTAAAAGCAATTTATTAACGATTAATAATGATTTTATGATACAAGGTTCTTCTTCATTAGAATTATCAAATAAAGAGGTAGTTTCAAGACGTAATCAGATAAATTTTGATACTGTGATGAACGAAGCTATGGATAGAAGCCAAATAGTAGGTGCAAATAAAATTTTTAATCAAATTTGGTATGGTGATAATATAACGGTTGATTATAAAGATGAATTAATGAATAGTTTGAATTATGTATATAAAGAGCATTCACCTGAATTTTTATATTATTTTACTATAAATGAACTTTTCGGGGCTCAATTAGATTATGGAGTTGAGCGATTTGAAAAAGATAATACCAGTTTTAAAAAAACAAAAATATGGAATATGTTATATAATTTCCAGAAAGACGCAGTATTATCTGCTATCCAAAAGATAAACAAATATAATGGATGCATTATTGCAGATAGTGTTGGACTTGGAAAAACATTTGAAGCACTTGCAGTTATAAAGTATTTTGAACTTCGTCAAGATAATGTGTTAGTTTTAACTCCAGCAAAATTATATGATAACTGGAATTCCTTTAGAGGAGCATATAAAGATAGCATAGTAGATGAAATTTTTAATTATAAAATTATGTTTCATACAGATTTGTCTAGATACAAAGGAATGTCAAAAAGCGGTTGGGATTTATCTAGGTTTGATTGGAGTAAATTTGACCTAATAGTTATAGATGAATCACATAATTTTAGAAATAGGACTAAAAAAGAAGACGGATTTACTCGTTATCAAAGATTATTAGAAGAGGTAAGAAAGAGTAATAACAATACTAAAGTTTTATTACTGTCAGCCACTCCAGTTAATAATTCATTGACAGATTTAAAAAATCAAATAAGTATTATAACAGGTGACAGAGATTTTGCATTTGAAGAACATGGGATACCTAGTGTGGAAAGTGTATTAAGAAAAACTACAAAACAGCTTAACGAATGGGAAAAGCAACTCGTTAAAAATAAAGAAGCACTATTCAATGATCTTCCGGCAGATTTTTATAAATTACTAGAAATGATGACTATAGCAAGAAGTAGAAAACATATAACAAATTATTATGGTACAGAAGAAATAGGTAAGTTTCCAGAAAAGCTAAAACCGGATACGTTTAATCCTAAAATAGATAAAAAAGGATTATTACTAAATTTTGAAGAGACAAATGAAATTTTAGAGGAATTAACACTAGCTGTATATGCTCCTATGAGTTATTTAAAGGGAGAGTACAAGCTTTACTATGCTGAAAAATATCAAAGTAAAAGGGCAGATGGTAGAGTATTAATGACAGTTGATGTTAGAGAGTCTGGAATGAAGGTATTACATAGATTTAATTTATTTAAAAGATTAGAAAGTTCTGTTTTTTCATTTGGTGAAACTATTAGAAGACTAAAGGAACGAATTGAAAGTTATATTGACTTAATTGAAAGAGAAAGTGAAAACATTAATATAGAAAATGAAGAAGAAAGCGAATATGAATCAGATGCAATCTTAGATTATAAATATGAAATCAAGGTGGACCATTTAAATAAAGAAGAGTTTTTACAAGATTTATACTATGATAGAGAAGTTTTAGAAATGTTGTATACTGATATTGAAAAGGTGCTTAAAAATGATAGAGATAAAAAATTAGATACATTATTAGATTTCTTGAAAAATAAAGTATCTACGGAACCTTACAATATAGGAAACAAAAAGGTGCTTATTTTCACAGCATTTGCTGATACTGCCCATTACTTATATGAGCAAATAGAGCATGAAATGAAAAAGTTTGGTATTCGTGTTGGAGTTGTAACAGGTTCTTCTAAACCCAAAGCTAATAATAAAAAAGTTACACTGGAATTTAATAGTCTTTTATCAGCATTTTCTCCAGCGTCAAAGTTAAAGGCAGCATTAAATGATGAAGAGCAAATTGATATTTTAATTGGAACAGACTGTATTTCAGAAGGACAAAACTTACAAGATTGTGACACTGTAATTAATTATGATATTCAATGGAATCCAGTTTCTCTTATACAAAGGTTTGGTCGTATTGATAGAATTGGTAGTAAGAATAAGTGTATTAAAATGGTTAATTTCTTTCCTGCTCTTGAGTTGAATGAATACTTAAATTTAGAACAAAGAGTTAAAAACAAAATGAAAGTTACTAATATTGTTTCAACTGGAGATGAAGACCTACTAACACCTGAAATGAATGATATTAATTTTAGAAAAAAACAATTAGAAAAGCTTAAGGATAGAGTCATTGATATTGATGAAGCTAATGATAGTATTTCACTTACTGATTTAAATATGAATGAATATCTATATGAATTATCTGAATACATAAAAAAAGTTCCTGAAATAAAAAAAGTACCTAGAGGTATTTATTCTGTGACAGACGGAGAAAAACAAGGGGTAATATTCTGTTTTAAGCATAAAAATGATACATCAAAGCCGGACAATGATAGTTCATTATATCCATATTATCTATTGTATATTGATTTTGATGGGCAAGTTATTTACGAAAGCAATGCTACCAGAAATGTACTTAAAGAGTTTAGAAAGTTATGTTATAAAAAGGAAAATCCTCAAATGGAAATTTTTAAAAAGTTTTTTAAAGAAACTAATAATGTTATTGATATGAGCGAATACTCATTGCTTTTAAATAAGGCAATTGATTCTATTCAAGGACAAGAAGAAAAAAATTCAGAGCAAACTGTTTTTGATTTTGGAGGATTTAATAACGTATTTGCTGATGAAAGTGCAGAAGATTTTGAATTAATAAGCTTTTTAGTAGTTAAATAGGGGTGAAATGATGCTTGGTTTACCTGAAAATTATAAAATGAAAAAAAGATTTAATAAAAAGATTTTTATACCTAAAGATGAGAAACCTTCAAAGAAAAAAAAGATAAAAGAGAGTATTGTAAAAGCTGAACTTATTTATCAAATACAAGGGGAAGAAATTCCTTCACTAATAAATGAATCATACAATGTAAGCACCATTATGTTTTTAAGTATTGAAGTAGATAATATTAAAAATGCTGCATTTGTAAATGGAATATTGCAAGAAATGATAAAAGGATATGTTATTATAAAGTTTAGCGATTGTAGAGGAAATATTGTATTTGGGTATGGATATAAGAGACTGAGTAAATTAGATAAAAATGAAATTGTATTAGAGACTAATTTTATAACAAATATATATACAGAGCAGCTATTTGATGAAACTAATGATTTAATATACAAATATATAAATTTTGAGCAACTTAAAAATAAAATTAATAAACTTGCATTTTATAGTGAAATGATGGTGAAATCTTATATAATTACTAATAAAAAATTATGGTCAAAATGGAGACTGATACTAGATTCTAATGTTTGGTATAACCATACTAATACAATGTTAATATATGCTTTATTAAGAGAAGTTAAAGAACTTAAAAATGGACAAATAAAGGTGAAAAGCACATCAGAAAATATAAAAATTAATAAACAAATAATGAAATTATACAGTGAGATGGAGGATTTAATCAATGAGTGAATTTGAAAAAATACCAAAAGGAATATTTAATAAAGTAGATAGTAACAAAGAAATATTTATATCTGAATTTAAGGATAAACTTCAAGAAATATTTCCTACAGCTGTGAAAGATGGGATAGTTGATTTTGAAGCACTATTAAATGAGTTCGGTAAATATGCTGAGACCGATGAGAAAGAAAAATACAACATGACTTGGGTAGGGAAAAAAGAGGCTATAAGAAAAGCTAATGAGGATATAGTAGGTAAAACTTTAAAATATGTACCAGGGGATAGTAAAAATCCAGATACTACACAAAATCTTTATATTGAAGGAGATAATCTTGAGGTGTTAAAGCTTCTTAGAAATAGTTATTATGGAAAAGTAAAGATGATTTATATTGATCCACCGTATAATACAGATAATGATTTTATTTATAATGATAGTTTTAAAATAGATAAAGACGAATATGAAAAAGCTATTGGGGATGTAAATGAATATAATGAAAGAATGACAGTAAATAAAAAAGGTAGTGGGAGATATCATTCTAAATGGCTTAATATGATGTATCCGAGGTTGAAAGTGGCTAAAGACTTACTAAAAAATGATGGTGTAATATTTATTAGTATTGATGATAATGAAGTGGCAAGTCTTACAAAAATGTGTGATGAAATTTTTGGTGAAGATAACTTTGTTGGAAACATTGCATGGGAGTCTAAAACCAAGTCTCAAAATACCAGTACATCATTTAATAAACTGCAACCTAAGATAGAGCATATATTGCTTTATACTAAAAGTAGTATGCGAAGATTTAATTTAATTCAAAAGGGAGTTAAGGAGTATCTATACTCTGATGAGAGAGGTGAATTTAGGTGGTTAAAGATTGAACCTATGAATGCTAAAGGTATTAGGGGGCGTGAGACTATGATATATCCTATTATGGGTATAATGCCTCCGAATGGAAAGCAATGGCAAATAGGCAAAGACAAAATTGAAAAGCTAATATCTGTTAATGATGTAAAAATAGAAAATGAAGTTCCTTATGTTAAAATGCGACCAACTGATGAACGCAGTTCTGTTACAGAACCTTTTTGGGCTTTTTTTAGTAAAGAAATTGGAACAGCAGAGAGTGCTAAAAAGGAATTGAGTAGTATTATAGAAAATCATGGATTTGAAACAGTGAAACCTATAAATTTGATAAAACGTTTGGTATTTCATTGTTGTGATAAAAGTGATGTCATGCTAGACTTTTTCTCAGGATCAGGAACAAGTGCCCAAGCGGTTATGGAGTTGAATTCAGAGTACAATAAAGATGTAAAGTATATTTTAGTTCAATTACCAGAGCCTTGTGATATATATTCTGGGGATATTCATATTAAAAATATTTGTGAAATTGCTAAAAAACGTATTCACAGAGCAGGAGATAAAATATTAGAAGATAACAAAGAAAAAGAAGGCATAGAAAATCTTGATATAGGCTTCAAAGTCTTCAAAGTAGCTGATACAAACATAAAATGGATAAGTGATACATTGAGTGGAAATTATAGATTAGAAGACTATAAGGGTGATTTATCATCAAAAGACAAATTAGATTTTAATCCACACTTCGCTGATATTGATGTAGTATATGAAATGATGCTTAAGAGACAGGATATAGAGCTTACAGAAAGAATAGACAAGTTAGATTATATTGGAAATAGAACTTATCTAGTGGGATATACAATTCTTGTTTGTTTAGAGGAAAATATAACAGAAGAGATGGTTAAAAAGATAAGTGAGATAGATACTACTTTATCTTGGATTGTATTTAGAGATAGTGCATTTAATGATGATATTAATTTGAAAACTAATACTATGAATTTGCTTAGAACTTTAATAACTGAAAAAAATCCTAAAAATAAAAATCAAAAGATTCTGTGGATATAGGAGGTATTAGTATGGGAAAGATAGTTAAGTTTCAATTTGAAAAACTAGATTATCAAAAAAAAGCAGTATCCTCTATAATAAAACTTTTTGGTGATGTTCAGAAAAGTATTAATAATCCAATTTATTCAAATTCAGTACGTGATTTAACTAGACATGATAGAGGTTTACAGAGTAACAGAAGAAATGCTCAGGTAACCAGGGGAAATAAACTAAAAGAGAATTTAAGAAAAATTCAATCAGAAAATGGATTGATTTTAAATGACGAAGTTCAGATTGATAATAATACATTGAACTTTACTATAGAAATGGAAACAGGAACAGGTAAAACCTATGTATATTTAAGAACTATTCTTGATTTATATTTTACTTATGATAAAAAATTTAAGAAATTTATAATAGTAGTTCCAAGTGTGCCAATTAGAATGGGAGTAGAGAAAAGTATTCAAATGCTAAAAGAACATTTTTCAAGCATTGGAGAATATAAAGGTATAGATATAACAAAGTATGTTTTTGTCTATAATTCAAAAATAAAAGGTATGGCGGGTACTGTAAGGCATCAGTTCGTTGATACTGAAGATTTAAGCATTTTAGTTATGAATACTCAAGCCTTTAATAGAGATACTAACGTTCTTAGAAATACTGATCATGAAAGTAATGTTGATAACTTGAGTGTATGGGATGAAATAAGACAACTTCACCCAGTTGTTATTATTGACGAGCCACAAAAATTTGATGGAGCTAAAAACATGAAGAAGAAGTCTCGAACAGCCTCTTTAGCTGCTATTGATAGCGTTAAACCAACATTCATAGTGAGATATTCGGCAACTCATAATGAAATAATTAATCCAACATATAAATTAGATTCGTATGCTGCATACAAAAATAATTTAGTTAAAAGAATAAAAGTAAAAACGGTAAACAAATTAATTCCTACTGATTTTCCTTATATTAGATATTTAGAATTTACTAAGGATTTGTATGCTAAAATCGAGATATTTTCAGCTGAGCAAGGGAAAGAAGCTGCTAGAAAAGTTTTTAGAGTGCGAAAAGATAATAATGGTAATATATTTGAGTTATCAGGTGAATTACCTCAGTATAGAAATTATCGAATTGCTGAAAATCCATTTAAAGGTAAGAGTCTTAAAATAGAGAGACCTGATGGAATAATTGAAATTAAAGAAGGTTCTTGTATAAGTCCTTTTTCGGAAAAAGATGCAGTAAGAATTCAAATGAAAATAGCAATCCAATCTCATTTAGAACATCAATACAATTTACTTAAACAAGGTAAAGAGATTAAAGCATTATCTTTATTCTTTATCGATAGAGTTAGTAAAGTAAGAGGCGAAGATGGGAAAGATGGTGAATATCTAAGACTATTTGATTCTGTTTATAGTGAAGTTATTTGTAATCCTAATTATAATAAAGTATTTAAAGAGTTCCCTGAATACTTTAAGGAATACTCTAATGTTAATAAGATTAGACAAGGATATTTCGCTATAGACAAAAAGAAATCAAGTACTAAGATTATGGAAATTGATGGTTGGAATGAAGAAAGTGATGATTCAACCATTTCTTTAAAGGCAAAGCAAAAAGAATATATTGAAAGAGGTATAGAATTAATATTAGAAAAAAAAGATGAATTGATTTCTTTTGAAACTCCATTAGCTTTTATTTTTTCACATTCAGCACTTAGGGAAGGCTGGGACAACCCCAACGTCTTTACTCTGTGTACATTAAAAAATAGTAGTAATTCTATAGCTAAAAAACAAGAAATAGGAAGAGGACTAAGACTTCCCGTTGATATTCATGGTAATAGATGTCATGATGAAAAGCTAAATGTACTTACAGTAGTAGCAAATGATAGTTATGAGCATTTTAGTGAAAAATTACAGAAAAGCTATAATGATGAGTCTGGATTTAATAAAGATGAAGTAACTAATGATATCATCGGGAAAGTGTTTAATGCAGCTGGAATACCGATAGATAAAATATCATCTAAATTAGCAACTTCATTTATGGATGAACTTAAATCTAATGGTATTGTTTCAGCTAATGGAATACTAAAAAAAGATACTGAAAATAAATTTAAGGATATTGAGTTTATTGATGAAATATTAAAAGAACATGCAACAAAAATTAAGGAAGAATTTGCGAAATATATGGTAGATAAAGGTTCAAAGAAAATTTCTATTGAAAATGGAGATTTAGAACCAGTTGAAAATAAGATGCAATCATATGTTAGTGAAAAAGATTTTAAAAAATTAATTTTAGATGTTAATAGTAGGCTTTCACAGAAAACTATATATAAGGTTAATATTGATAAAGATGTGTTTGTTAAAGAATGTATAAATTCTATTAATGAAATGCTAAACAATAAAAATATAAATGAAGCCGTTGAGCAAAGTGTAGGAATGCATTACATCGATGAAAACAATAAAGCTAGATATGAAAAAGCGGATAAGTCTATTTTTATTAATAATCCTATTATTAATGTTAATCCAAGGAGCGATTTTGAAATAATCAATTACTTGATGGGGGCAACAGACCTGCCTAGATTAACTATTAAAAATATTATTAATGGAGTTATAAATAGAAGATTACTTGATAGTCAAGATTATTTAGATGATGTAATGAATTTAATAAAAGAAATATTTATTAAGCATCAAGCACAGCCATCTATTACATACGATGTTTTGTGTGGTTATAGATTTGATAGCAAAACTATTTTTGCAGTAGACGAAATTAATGCAACAGAGATTAATGATCCTGATAAATTCATATATAAATCTAGCGAAATTAGCAGAAAAGCTATAAATGAATACTATAAGTTTGATAGTGAAGGAGAATTAAAATTTGCAGAATCACTTGATAATGATCCTAATGTTTTATTGTTCACAAAGATAAAAAAAGGTGGCTTTGTTATAAATACTCCATATGGTAATTATTCACCTGATTGGGCTGTTGTTTATAGAAATGAAGGAAAAGCAGAACTATATTTCATAGTGGAAACAAAGTTTGATAAGGGATGGAATGACTTATCTGATGTTGAGCAGTTTAAAATTCATTGTGGGAAAGCACATTTTAAAACAATAGAAGAAAATACTAATGAATCAGTTAAATTTAATTGGGCTAATTCTTATAATGATTTTAAAGAGAAGTTTAATATACAAAATAGATTTTAATAAGGGAGTGTTAAGTAATGGCAGATATAAAATATGAAATAGAAGAAACTATAGGAGCAATTTCAGAATCACCAAAGGGTTGGTCAAGGGAACTGAATTTAATTAGCTGGAACGGAAGAGCGGCTAAGTATGATTTAAGAGATTGGGCACCAGAGCATGAGAAGATGGGGAAGGGGATTACTCTTTCTAAGGAAGAGTTGAAGACTTTGAGGGATTTGCTTAATGGGATGGAATTGTAGATTATTTAAATAGGAATGAGTGATAGATATGGATATAGTTTATAACACAATAAATTTTTATGATGCATTGAAAGCAAAGTATGGAGATTATTTGAAGGAAGAAATCACTTCAATTGTTATGGTTCAAACAGAAGATGAAGTTATGCTAGAAACAATAGAAGTTCAAGTAGTTGAAGGTGGGTTTGAAAAACAAACAGTAAGAAGAGAAAATTTAGACTTTATTGCAGATGGAGAAGATGACGATGATCTATATTTTAATCCAAAGGATAAAATTGAAGTTAATGTTTTAAAATTTATTAATGACTTTGGAGCTTATTCAATAATAAATACAACTGATTTATTTAGAGAAGAAGCATGGGAAAAAATAAGTAATAAGTATAATACTTTTGGCATAGATAAATAAAAAGAAGTATTTACATATAGTTAGATGTAAATAGATTATTCTAGTATTCTATGAAGGTTATCATTGAAATTCATTACAATTAATCTACATCAAGGAATGAAAATGTAAAAAAAATGTAGCAAAAGTTTGGGAAGAACCATTAATATATGATGGTTCTTTTTTAGCGTGCAATTAACTAATTTGATAAATTATTACAAAACTTCTTAAAATGCTTAACAAAATATTGGAAATGTATTAAAATATAGACAGGCAGTATTATTGTGCATTTAATGTTAAATTTCATAATATATTTATTTGCGTATCGAAAGTAATTGGAGGAATCAATATGGAGATGGATAAACTAATAGAAAAGCTTAAAGAAGAATTTCCAGAAAAGGCAATAGATATTTCTGAGAGTCTCGGACTTTTAAAAGAAACAATTAATGATTCAATAGAAACAATAGGATCAAGGATAAATAGGTCCGTGAATAATAGGAATTTTGAGAATGTAGAGTTGTATACATCCATGGCAAAAGAGGTAGATAGGTATGAGAAGGAGATAGATCAAATAATTGGTATGCTTGAAATTGAAGACATTGATATAAGTGATGAATTAGAAGAGGAAGTTGAGCGAAAGAACATACCTAATTATGATGATTATGTTGTAGATAGTAAGGTGGAGCATACATTATATGAGAATTTTACCCATATAAGACCAGCAGCTTTCAGAATAAATGATTACAAAATAATTCAAGTTAAAACATGGAAATCAATGCTTTTGAGAACTTGTGAATTTCTTATGACAATAGATGAGAAGAAGTTTATAAGTTTTGAGCATAATGATGAAATGAACGGTAAAAAGAATAAGTATTTTTCCACTAATAGAGAAGAAATTAGAAAAGGAAAGAGAATAAACGGGAATATATATATTGAAACAAACCTTAGTGGTAACTCTATTAGAAATCTTATTATTAAATTTTTGAAGGAATATGGATTTAAGGTGAGTGAATATAGAGTTTATTTTAGAGCTGATTATTCTGGATTGAATGATTAACTGATGAATATTCATATCTATAATTAATTCATTAGAATATACCTAAGGAATTTCAATAAAAAAATAAAATTATTTAAAGGTGAGCTGATTAAAAAATGAGTGAATTTAGAGAAGTAATTAATGGATACAAATACAAAATAGTATCGGACTTTATATATGATACTGATTTATGCACTGTAAATATAGAGGTTGAAAGATATGCATATAAAGTTACAAACATAGAAGAAATTGATAGATATTTGTCAGAATTAATAATTTGCATAATGAAAAATGATATTAAAGAAAAGTGTAAAGGATTTTCAACGAATGGTTGTATGAAGCATATTAAAGATAATATATATGAATTGAACTGGATAGTAGATATTAAAATAAGTAAATATAATTTGCTGAAAGAATTCTGTGAAGGCAGAGAATTAAAATTATTATCAGGTGAATTAAAGAATAAAATTGGAATATATGTTGTTGAAGAAAAGGGTTTAGTATTGAAAAAAATTATCGAATATGTTGAGATTGATAATATTAGATATGAACTTAAGGAAATAGAATTTGAGTTTTTAGATATCTACGATCAAATTACTTATGAAGAAACAATATAGCAGTATCAATAATATAGGTATTTTTAAATATCTAAAAAAGGAAGGTATTATGATTAATATAAAACACAACTCAGAAAGATTTTTATTAATATATAATGATTTAGATAAATATATGAGAAGAACACTTAGAGTAGGTGACAATATAGGGCATACAGAATTAATTATAAAATTAGCAAAAGAAAAGAAGATTTATTCTAGAGATAAGGATGATTTGATCAGATTTGCAAAACTAAGGAATGTTATTGTACATAATCCTGATAAAGAGTTTTCTCAGGCTATTGCAGAGCCACATGACTATGTATTAAAAAGGTATGAACAAATTAGTACTAGAGTTAAAAATCCACCTTTAGCGATAAATTGTATAGCAATAAAGGCAAATAAAATATTTACAATAACTTTAGACAATACTGCATTAGAAGTAATGAAGATTATGAATTCTAATACATATACTCATGTTCCAGTTGTGATGAATGGAAGAATCGTTGGGGTATTTAGTGAAAATACTATTTTTTCATATATGGTTAATAAAGAAGATGTGTTGATAGAAAAAGAAGCTACAATAAAAGAATTTGAAGAGTTCATTCCTATTAATAAACATGAAAGTGAAAAGTTTATTTTTGTTTCTAAAAATATTTTGGTTACTGAAGTTGAAGAGTTATTTCAGAAAGAATTGAATAATAAAAAAAGATTATCAGTTATATTCATTACAGAAACAGGTAAACCTACTGAAAAATTATTAGGTTTAATAACTGCGTGGGATGTTGCAGGATATAAAGAATAACTGATTTTAAGGATGGTGTTATATATATGAATACACAAGGTTGGATAAGAGGATTAATTGCGCACAATAGGCCTTTAGATGATTTTATAAAGTATGTCTTAACTACAATTGGTAAAGAATTTGATATTAATGTTAATTATAAAAGAAAAGATAATGAAAATATAGTATTTTGTATTGATAAAGTCCAGTTTGAAATATCACTAGATAAACTTCAGTATTTACAGAGTAAAGGACCATATGCATTAGATAGATATATATTGGATTATTTAAAGGAAAGAGGATTTGAGTTTGATATAAACAGAAGTCAATATATTAGATATTGTTATGGATTAATAGTAAGTACAAATTAAATTTACCAATAAATTAAATTGTCACTAAGATCTTTAGAGGTCCTGGCATAACTTGGGAGTGAAGCAAACAAGAGCTGCTTTTTTTATGATATGCTTATGAAAAATTTAGATTTGAAATTTGTAGAACTGAGGTGAAAGATTATGAATAATACAGAAAAGGCAATTAGCTTGTTTAAATATATTAAAGAACTATATGCTCAGCGAATTCAAGTGATTACTGACGTAAGAAAACAACAGTGGTGTAAGTTTAAACACGAAATTCCAGTTGATGAAGAAAACATTATTTTTAATTATTTGGATAGAACCGATGAAGTTAATGATGAGGATACAGAATCTGCAATGATTTTGAAAATTAGAAAACCAGAATTTGAACAATGTCCACCAATTCCATCTTTGTTAAGTAAATGGATTGAAAGTGATTGGAATAATTTCACGCGTTCTGCTGCTCCAATACAAAAACTTGTGAAGTATGATAAAGGTAAAAAAATTGTTGTACTGTTTACAGAAGATGAAAATCGTGTTAGAGCATATAAAGAATGGAGTAAGAAACGTGATTCATGGGTTATTCGCCAAAGCAAAATAGAAAAAACTAGAAATTTATTCAACGAACTATATCATTTGTATATTGATTTAGAACGTGATTCTGAAACCATAGAGTTTATGGTAGGTCAAGGTGTTTTGGATTGTGAAATTAGCACGTCAGTTCATACTTATCATCCTCTATTGTTAAAAAGGGTTGCATTAAGTTTTGATTCTAAGAACAATATTCTAACAATTTTTGATACCGATACTAATCCTGAAATTTACACTATGTTACTACAAGAGATTGATTATATAAATCATAGTTCTGTGAAAAAATTAAAGGAAGAATTAGCAGAAAATTTATATCATCCTTTAGATAGAAATGATACTCCAGATTACTTAAAAAGCTTCGCTCATTATCTTTATTCAGAGAGTAAATATGAAAATGATTTTAATGCAACAGTAAAAATGTTTGATAAGGTTATTATTTACAATAATCCTATTTTCTTCATAAGAAAGAGAACCGGGGGCGTAATAAAAGCACTTGAAGAAATTATTAATCAAATTTCTGAAACAGGTGAATTATCCGGACCTTTATTAAATCTAATTGGTGAAAATGTTTCACAGCTTGCTGATACAGTGGAACAACTTGACTTAAGCCAAAGCTTAGCAGCAATTAGCGGTGAAGATAAGGATATTCTACTTTCTAAAGAAGCAAATAAAGAACAACTTGAAATAGCTAAAAGAATTGAAAACTATAATGCTGTTTTAGTGCAAGGACCACCTGGAACGGGAAAAACGCACACAATTGCAAATTTAATGGGACATTTTTTAGCACAAGGTAAAAACATCTTAGTTACAAGCCACACAAAAAAAGCTTTAACTGTTGTCAAAGAAAAAGTTGTTCCAGAATTACAAAATTTATGCGTTGCTGTATTAGACGATAAGAACAAAGATATGGAACGCTCAGTGGATGGAATAACAGAGTATATATCTTCTCATACATCATTACAACTTGAAGAGCAACTGCGGACATTGCATGTCCTCAGCAAGACCCTCGGGCATAAACAATTTTCTGTGAACATTGATTAAATAATGCATAAATTTTATAGTTTAGGATTGTATTTAGCAAGCTCACCCAAAGGGTCTCATCAAAAACCATGGGGTCAATTATTATAAGGAATAGGTAGATATATAATTTAGATAAGATAGTACAAGAAACAGTATTAGAGCCTATAGGAGAGAAGAAATATATAGTTTTTTTATTGAAGTAAATTAAATTTAGCTATCAACAATTTTTAAGTTTTGTTGATAGACTATTAGGAAAAATCAAATTAATGGATAGTCTTTTTTACTAATATGGTGGTTTACTATATAACAAGTTCAACTTAAGGATCTTAGAACACTATCACAAAAAGAAAAGGTAGATTTTTTACAACCTCATTCGTTCACAGGTATTTCTCTATGGTCAGAATCAGCTTGTCCTTCCTCTTTTGTCTAAGTTTAGTGCCATTTTATATAGTGAATCACTTCTCTTGATTTTCTTATATTAAAGGAGTGCAGTATACTAAGTAATCAATTATACATAGTTTAGTGCCGCTAAAAAAATGAAATTAATGCAGCTAATATTAAGCAATCATTATAATTAGTATTTGACTAGAAAGCGTGTAAAAAACTTACGGTATTTACACTTGGAATAGTAAAAAGATTATTTTTATAAAAATTAATTATAAGAAGTAGATTTTCTAAAGTCTTTTCAATTTAGGTAAAAAGATATTTATATTAATATTTCATTGGGCTATAATATAAGAAAAGGAGTATTTACAGGAGGACACATTATGGAAAAAATAAATAAGCAAGATAATTTATATAATCAGTTTTTGAAGTATTCGTATTATGATTTAAAAGAGTTGTTTAAAAAAGCAAAAACTAAGGAAGAAAAAGATTTTTATATTGCGTTATCTGATATAGTACTACAGAAGGAACAAAAGAAAGTAATAGGCGAAAAGTAATGGCTACTTATACGCTATTTGCAGGGGTCAATGGGGCAGGCAAAACTTCTATTTATAAGTCTATTTATTATGAAAGAAATAAATACGAAAAAAGAATAAATACAGATGAAATGGTTGTGAAGTTAGGTTCGTGGAAAGATAATAATATTCAACTTAAATGTGGTAGAGAAGCCGTAAAACTCATAAACTATTATCTAGCTAATAATATATCCTTTAATCAAGAAACTACACTATCAGGTTCAAGTATTGTTAAGAATATAAGAAAAGCTAAACAAAATGGATTTTATATAGCTGTAAACTATATTGGAGTAGAGAGTTCTGATATTGCAATAGAAAGAGTTAATGATAGGGTATTAAAAGGTGGTCATGGTATACCGGAAGATGTTATAAGAAGGAGATATTATAAATCACTAGATAATTTAAATAAAATAATAAATCTATGTGATGAAATAAGTATTTATGATAATACAGAAAAATTTAAACATATAGGTTATATTCATAAAGGAACAATTAAATGGAAAAGAGAAATAATTCCAGAATGGAGCAATGGAATTTTAAAATAAAGAATGATAGAGTTTTTTATAATCTCATTCGCTCATAGGCATTCCTCTAGGGTCAGAATCAGTTTGCATAAAAATCTTTAAATTAAGTAACAGAAGGACAAGCTTTATAGACTTGGAGTGATAAGACTATAAAGCTTGTCCTTCCCATTTTGTCTAAGTTTAGTGACAGTTTATATAGTGAATCATTTATCTTGATTTTTCTTTCTACTTATAAATTGCAGTATACTAAGTATTCAATTTTATATAGTTTTGTGCCGCTAACAAAAGAAATATCGCAGCTAACATTGAGTGGTCATTATAGTTAGTATTTGTCTAGAAAGCTTGTAAAAAGCTAGCGCTATTTACACTTAGTGAAGGGAAAGGATGATTTTTTTATAATCTAATTCTACGAATAAGTTTATATAAAAATCTTTGATTAAAACCATCGGGAGGACAAGAATTACAAGCTCCAATCTTAGTAGAGCATGCAATTCTTGTCCTCCCTCTAGTGAGATAAGAGTTTTTAGTTAGGGTTTACTTCGAGGTAGAGAGGGCGATGGACAAGCAAAACATACAATCACTAGTAGAAAGTATGCCAAGCTTGTCCATCGAAAAAACATTAGCCTAGTAGAGTACTACTTTCCTTATGGGGGATAGAGATTTTAGTATATGTATTATTGCTGGACCTTTTGTTTATGAAAAGGAAGAGCATATGATTATAATTATACTAAAATAATTGAAAGAAAAAATAGAATGCGCAGTTAAAGTTATTATTGTTATTACTGGTATAGCTCTTATTATAGGTACTACTGCTATTACTACTTATTTGGGCGCTAATTCCCGACACCCAACGAGCTTCATTGTTTTGCTGAGTATCTCTAAGCCCCTAATAGAGTTTTCAATTCAACTATTAATTTGTACTAGTCCATAACTCCTAAAAACATGGAGTTTTGTACAAGTACAAATTAAGTTTCATATGTGTAAACTCTTAAGTCTTCCGTTCCTCCAGCCTTTTATGAGCTAAGAGCTACACAGCCCTTCAAATTGCTCTTATGGGTACCCGTCGGAGCGCAAAAGTAAAGAACTGAAGGAAATTATTAGTCAAGCAACATTGGACAAAGGGGACAAGCCCAAA
The DNA here is from genome assembly GCF_054819755.1 of Clostridium sp. DL1XJH146. Lineage (NCBI taxonomy): Bacteria > Bacillati > Bacillota > Clostridia > Eubacteriales > Clostridiaceae > Clostridium > Clostridium sp. DL1XJH146. Next base: position 156 of record NZ_JBTVVN010000055.1, on the reverse strand, counting down.
TAGGAACTGGCTTTTCCTCCTTTGTCCAACAACGCTTGACTAATAATGATTAAAACTGGCCCCACCCGCCGCCCACAGCCGCATAGCCATCAACCTAACAGAACCAATTTATGTAAAATAACAAATCTAGATGTTACCTATTAGATTACAATAAAA
>NZ_JBTVVN010000054.1:0-20045 GCF_054819755.1 Clostridium sp. DL1XJH146 | reverse complement strand
ATAGATATATAATTAACTAATTGAAATATTAAGAAATAAAGAGTAAACAGGAGAATATCAAAGTATAAAGAGGGAATGAACAATGCACAATTAAGGATGATTTTCTTCCCTTTGGTTAGAAAATCTTTAATAAGATTAAAGATTAAAGATTAAAGATTAAAGAGCTTTTCACCTATGGTGAAAAGGGGAAAGAAAAATAAAGATAAATATACAATCAAAGGAAAAGGCATAGTCAAAAGATATAAGGGTTTTTAGAGTTGTTAGGGGACTCGTAATAACTGTGAACTGTGAAATAAGCATGGGATAAGATAATAAAGGAGAAACTATATGGGTAATAAAATAATAAGTAAATACGATTTTTTTGTAACTGTTGTAGTTACAGTCATTGGGGCTGGAATATTTTCATTACCTAGTGAATTAGCTAAAGAAGTGGGAGCTGATGGGTGGATTGTAACATTACTACTTGGAGCTATTTTTTTTATAATTGTATCTCTGCAAGCCAAAGCGGTGGAAATAAATAATTATAGTAGATTAGATGTTATGTTACAAAATAATTTTGGTAAGATTATTGGAAAGGCTATTATTTGTTTAATAATAGTATCTTCTTTAGTGATAATATCATTGGAATTAAGAACTTTTACAGAAGTGTTTAAAATGTTTTTGCTAGAAAAAACTCCAACTGAATTGATTATTATTATTATGATTTTGGTAGGAGTTTATTTAGTCAGAGGTGAATTTGAAAATGTGATTATGTTTAATGAAGTTATATTTTTTATTATTTTTATCCCATTATTTTTATCATTTCCTTTTATTTTAAATGGTGCGGATATTACGAACATACTACCGGTATTTGATGATCAGATATCAGATTATATTTTTGCTATGAAGAGAACGATACCTAGTTTTAGTGGTTTTAGTATTATTTATATGATACATCCGTTTTTGAGTGAAAAAAGAGATTTGAAAAAGAGTGGGATGAAAAGTGTATTTTTTATAACTTTAGTATATACAATTATTATAATTATTTCATTGGCTGTATTTCCGAAAGAATATAATAAAGAATTGTTGTGGCCTACAATTTCAATGGTTTCCATAGTTGAGATACCAGGAGCTTTTTTAGAAAGATGGGAAGGAATAGCTATGAGTTTTTGGACGTTGTTTATTTTTTCAACATTTGTTAATTTGTTTTATTTTTCATCTTCTTTATTAGAAAATACATTTAATTTGAAAGATGTTAAAATTACTTCACTTATGTTAGCACCTATTATTTATATGATGGCATTATATCCAGAAAGTATTTCACAACTTTATGCTATATCAGCAATTATAATGCCTTATATGGATATGAGTATAATCCTTGTTTTACCAATTATTCTTATAATATTTCATTTCTTCAAAAAGAAGGTGAATAAAAATGCCAATTAAAAAGATTGCTGTAGCGATATTATTATTAGGCAATATACTTTTAGTAGGGTGTTGGGATAAAGATGAAATAGATAGAAAGAGTTTTATTTCCACTATAGCTATAGATGTAGGGAAAGATATTGGAAAAGAAGAAGAATTTAAACAAATTGAAGAAAGTCAGGAATTTCAAGGAAAAAATCTGGAAAAAATAAGTGTTACTTTTGGCTTCCCAGATATAAGTGAAATTGTTACAGGTCAAAGTGGGACAGCAACTGAAAAATTTATAAATACAAAAGCGTATTCACTTCAAGATGGAATTACTAAAATGGCATCTAAAACTAGTAGGGGTATACATACTTCTCACACGAAATTATTAATTTTGAGTGATGAACTGTTAAATTATCCAGAAACTTTTAAAGAAGTATTGGATTTTTTAGAAAGAGATGCATGTATGAATAAAAAAATGCAAGTGGTTGTGGCAAGTGGTAAGGCAGAAAGCTATGTAGATTATAAGCCTTTAACTGAAAAAAATATTGAGAGCTATATAATTGGGTTAATGGATAATAGTAAGAAGAATTCAACTATACTTCCAGTAACATTAAATGAACTTCAGATTTTACTGCATCAAAATGGAAATGCAATTATTCCTACGATGAATTATGATAAAAATCAAGACCAAGTTTTTTTATCTGGTATTACATTGATAAAAGATTTCAAATCAATTGGTGGTTTAGATGATATTGAAACTTCTTCTTTAGAGATTTTAAGAGGTAAAGTAAAAGGTGGCAATAAGGCTATTTTTGTTGATGGTCATCCTGTTGATTTTGAAATTGATTTTATTAAGAGAAAAATTGATATTATAGAGATGAATAAAGATAGTTTGAAGGTGAAAATTAAGATTGATTTAGAAGGTCAGTTAAAGAATTATCTTTATGAAAAGGATGCATCTGATGATATTGAGTTAATTGAAATACAAACATTTTTTAACCAATCTATTGAAAAAGAAACTGAAAAAGTAGCGAGGATAATGCAAGAAAAATATAAAATAGATGCTATAGGGATTAGAGAAGTGGTTGAAAAATATCACCCTAAATATTGGAAAGAAATTGAAGAAAATTGGGAAGGAGTTTTTGAGCAATCTACTATAGATGTTGAAATTAATACTGCTATAAGGCGAATTGGGGTTGTTAAGTAAGTTTTTAATGTGCAGAGTGCAATTTGCACTCTGCAAACTTCACTCTTTTTTTATGTAAAGAACCAAATTATTTAAACAATAGTTTAAATAGCAATAATATTTTAAAATATAGAAATATTTTAAATACTGTGTGTGAATAAAAATAATTAACTTGTCCATACTTCTAAATACAAGATAGATATTTAGAAATAATGGAGGATAATTATGAATATTATGAAAGAGATCAATAAAAAAATAGTTATTTATAGCATTTTGGTTTTGATGACATTGGGAATTATATTGTTTATGAATTATAGGGAAGGACAAGCTTCTATTGAAACTATATCTAATAAAATAATAAGATTTCATGTAATTGCTAATAGTGATACAGTAGAGGATCAATCTTTAAAGTTAGCTATACGGGATGAAGTATTAGAATATATACAACCTAAATTAGAAAGTTCAAAAGATTTGGACCAATCTAGAAATATACTTGAATCAAATAGTGAAAAGATTATAGAGATAGCAGAAAAAGTAATTGAGGAAAATGGCTATGAATATAAAGTTGAGATAAGCTTGAAAAGAGAAAATTTTCCGGTAAAGACATATGGAAATGTTACTCTCCCAGAAGGAGAATATGAGGCTTATAAAATAGTAATAGGTACAGGGCAAGGACATAATTGGTGGTGTGTAATGTTTCCACCACTATGTTTTACAGATATCACAGAAGAAGAAAGTGTTAAAAAAAATGAAACTAATATGAAGAAAGTTCTGACAGAAGATGAATATGAACTTGTAGATAATACAACAGATAGCAATTTAGATTCACACAGTGAAGAAAAAGATTCTTTCATACAGGGAATTAGAGAATTTGCAAAAAGTGTTGGTAAAGATAATTCAAAAGATTTTATTGAAAATACAGATGGTGATTTAGAAAATGAAGATAAGGCTTATAAAATGGAAGAAAAATCTACTGATAAAAGTTTAATGGATGATAATTGCGGTTCTGATAATGAAAATAAAAGAAATATCGAGATAAGATTTAAGTTATTAGATATATTTAATGATTTATTTGAATAAATTATTTCTTTTGGTAGACATTATAATTGTATAGGCATTATTTGTTTACATAGGAGTGATAAAAATGAAAATGTCAAAAAAAAGAATAATTTATACTGTTAGTGTAGCTTTTATAGTGGTATTCTCAACTACATTTGCTATTCTTATGACTTTAGAAAGGATGGATTATAGGAATTATCTTCAAGCGCAATATAGTAAAAATATGTATCAGCTTATTGATTCGGTGAATAATATCAAGGTTGATTTGAGTAAGGCAGCAATAGTAGGGTCGAGAGAGCAAAGCATAGTTGTTTTCCAAGATATATTTAGGTATTCATCAATTGCTAATGATAAAATTCATTCAATACCCGTATCTCAGGAAAGCATAGATGAAACAAGTAAGTTTCTATCGCAAATTGGGGATTTTTCTTACAGTTTGTCTAATGTAGCTTCACAAGGGTCAGATTTAAGTGATGAAGATTATCAAAATATAGAAAGTCTCAAGAATGAGGCAGATTACTTACTTATTCAATTAAATGAAGTTCAAGGTGAGATTAATGAAGGGAAGGTTAAATGGGGAGAAATTAGAAAGAAAGCTTCAATAGCTTTTGCTAAAGATAATAAAACATTAATTACGGATAAATTTAAATCAATACAAAAGCAAGTAGCTCAATATCCAGCTTTGATTTATGATGGTCCTTTTTCAGATAATATTATGGAAATAGAACCTAAAATTGTTAGTTTAGAGGTTATTAGTGAAAAAGAAGGAAGAAAAATAGTTGAAAGTTTTTATGGAAAAGATAAAATTTCTAGTATTGAAGAAATAGCTGGAGATGGCGTAACTAGGATACCTGCCTTTAGATATAACGTGTATTTTAATGAAGGAGAAGAAGATGACCATTCAACAATAGAGATAAGTAAAAATGGTGGTAAAATAGTATATCTATTAGATAATAGAACTGTAACAGATCCGACAATTGAAATAGAGGAAGCGATTACTAAAGGTGAGGAATTATTAAAAAATATAGGGTTTCTAAATATGAAACCTATCTATGCCTTAAAATATAACAATATTGCAGTAGTAAGTTATGTTTATGAGCAAGGAGGAATATCAATTTATCCTGATCAAGTTAAAATTAAGATTGCACTTGATGATGGCTCGGTGGTTGGAATTGAAGCGGAAAAATATTTAATTTCACATGAAGAGAATAGAGAGATTCCTGAACCACAAATTTCTAGGCAAGAAGCATCTGAAAGAGTTGGAGAAAGGCTAGAAGTGGATAATGTGAGTTTAACACTTATCCCAACTGAAACAAATGAGGAAGTGTTGTGTTACGAATTTAGCGGAAGTTATAATGATGAAAATTTTGTAGTTTATATAAATGCAGAAACAGGATATGAACAAAGAATACTTCAAATACTAAACACACCTAACGGACAACTTACTATTTAAAAAGCTATATTTTAAAGAATTATTGATAATAATGAGGATTGTTTTTGAATAAAAGTTTTATTATTTTTGAGTGTGCAGAGTGCAGTTTGCAATGTACAGTTGATGATGATTTTCCTAGGACCTCGAAGAATCTTTAATTAATTTAAAGACTTACGAAGAATGAGGAAGTTATCATGAATTGTGCATTGTGCATTGTGCATTGTGCATTGTGCATTGTGCATTGTGCATTGAAATAAAGTGGTGTAAAATTAATGTGAATATAGTATAATATAAAAAGACATTTTATAAAGATGTCTCTTTATTACTTTAGTATAAGGTAGGTTGATAGTATGAAAAGAAAGATTGCTGTATTATTTGGTGGAAAGTCAACTGAACATGAAGTGTCAAGAGTTTCTGCCTCTTCAGTACTTAAAAATATGAATACCCAAAAGTATGAAATCTATCCAATAGGTATTACTAAAAGTGGAGAATGGTTTTTATATAATGGTAGCTATGATGATATTGCAAGTGGTGATTGGGAGCAAGATATTAATAACAAAATAGAAGATGGCTACGATATGTTATTTAAAAATAAGATTGATGTAGTACTTCCTATACTTCATGGACTTTATGGAGAAGATGGTACTGTGCAAGGATTATGTAAACTACAAGGTATACCATGTGCGGGTCCAGGAGTTATGTCTTCAGCTGTGTGTATGGACAAGGTTTATACAAAATATGTACTTCAGAACTTTGATATTAAACAAGCAGATTATGTTGTAATACTTTCTTATGAATACAAAAAAAACAAAAAACAAATACTAGATGTAATTGAAAATAAATTGGGATACTCAGTTTTCATTAAACCTGCTAATAGTGGATCTTCGGTTGGTATAACAAAAGCTCATAATAGAGAAGAACTTGAAAAGGGGCTTGAAGAGGCTATAAAATATGATAGAAAAGTGTTGGTTGAAGAAGCTATTGATGCAAGGGAAGTTGAAGTAGCAGTTTTGGGTAATGATGACCCTAAAGCTTCTGTTCCAGGTGAAATTATACCAGCTAATGAATTTTATGATTTTGAAGCTAAATACAATAATTTAGAGTCTAAATTATTAATACCAGCAGATTTGGATGAAAAAGGTTTAGAGAGTATTAGAGAATTATCTGTGAAAATTTATAAACTATTGGATTGTGCTGGAATGGCAAGAGTGGATTATTTAGTTGATAAAAACACAGGGGAGTTTTATTTTAATGAATTAAATACTTTACCTGGATTTACACAGATTAGTATGTATCCTAAATTGTGGGATGCAACAGGTAAAAAATATTCAGAATTAATAGATGATTTAATAGACCTTGCAATTGAACGAAATAATAATTAAACGACTGTAATTGTTTAAGAAAGGGGCTTGAAATGGCAAGAGCGTTGGCTTTAGTTTCTGGAGGATTAGATAGTATACTTGCAGCTAAACTTATAAAAGAACAAGGGATTGAAGTAATAGGTATTTGTTTTAAATCATATTTTTTTGAAGAAGAGAATGCTAAAAGAATGGTTAAGCAGATAGATATACCACTAGAGGTGGTTGATTTTGCAAATGAACATTTAGAGATGGTTAAAAATCCTAAGCATGGCTACGGTAAAAACATGAACCCATGTATTGACTGCCATGCAATGATGATGAGATACGCAGGTGAATTACTTGAAAAATTTGATGCTGATTTTATTATTAGTGGAGAAGTTTTAAATCAAAGACCTATGTCTCAAAATAAATCAAGTTTAAAGACCGTAAAAAAAGAATCGGGTTATGAAGATATAATACTAAGACCTTTATGTGCGAAGGTTCTTGAGCCAACTCAAATGGAGATAAACGGCATGGTTGATAGAGAAAGATTACTTGGTTTTTCAGGTAGAACTAGAAAGCCACAAATGGAATTGGCAGAAAAATGGAATATAAAGGATTATCCATCACCGGCTGGTGGCTGTAAAATTACTGAACCTAACTATTCTGTTAGATTGAGAGATTTGTTAAATAATAAAGAAAACCCTGAAGAAAGAGAGTTATATTTATTGAAAGTAGGTAGGCATTTTAGATGCTCAAAAACATCAAAGATTATTTCAACAAGGACAGCTGACGAGGCTAATACAATAAAAAAGTTTTTAACAGAGGAAGATACTGCTTTTTTAGTAAAGGAGCATAGAGGATCTTTGGTTGTAATTGTTGGTGAGAAGGGTGAAGAAGATATTGAGCTTGCTGCTAAAATAGCTGTTAGATATTCGAAAGGTAAAGATTTAGATGGGGTTGAAGTAATGTATGGAGATTATTCTAAGCCTTTTGAGAAGGAAATTATTGTTGATAGAATTTCTGATGAAGAATTAAATAAATTTATGATAAAAGAGTGATATAGAGTTTCAGGTATGAAACTCTATAAATTGAATGATAAGAAAGGTTTAATTATATGGAGAAAAAAGCTTTGATAAAGGTATTGAGCAGTCAAATAGGGAATGAAGAAGATTCTATAGAAATCGTAACTCAAGGTAGTTTTTATAAGAAAGAAAATTATTATTATGCAGTATATGAAGAAACAGAACTTTCAGGTATGGATGGAACTACAACAACAATGAAGTTTAATGGAGAAGAATTTAATCTTATTAGAATGGGTACTACAAATACAGAGATGAAATTTAAAAATGAAGATGAGAATATATCAATGTATAGCACACCTTATGGAACTTTAGAATTATTAATATCTACCAATGAATTAGATATACAAGTAGATGATGAAGGTGGAGATGTTTTTATTGATTACTATTTGTCAGTAGAAGGACAGCAAACAAATAATACTCAATTGAAAGTTAATATTAAATCACAAAATTAAAAGCATAAGTGTCTAGGCACTTATGCTTTTTATATATAAATAAATTAAATTATTTATCTTTTAAAAAATATCAAAAAAAAGTGTGGAATTAAAAATAAATATGTGTTATGATAGGTAATATGTTTTAAAGCACGTATTACTCCCATTTTATGAGGGTAATTTCTATTATAATAACTAATTAGTAAGTTGTCAAGAGTTTATATAAAAAAAGGAGGAAAAATTTTGAGAAAAAATAACACAAAATTTGTTTTTATTACTGGTGGAGTTGTATCTTCTCTTGGAAAAGGCATAACAGCGGCTTCTCTTGGAAGATTACTTAAAAATAGAGGTTTTAAAGTTTCAATACAGAAGTTTGATCCGTATTTAAATGTTGACCCTGGTACTATGAGCCCATACCAGCATGGGGAAGTATTTGTTACTGATGATGGTGCGGAAACTGATTTAGATTTAGGTCACTACGAAAGGTTTATTGATGAGAATCTAAGTCAAAATAGTAATGTAACTACTGGAAGAGTTTATTGGTCTGTATTATCTAAAGAGAGAAGAGGAGACTACCTAGGAGGTACAGTGCAAGTTATTCCTCATATCACAAATGAGTTGAAAGATAGAGTATATAGAGTATCTAAAGAAAAAGATGTTGATGTAGTAATTACAGAAATTGGAGGTACTACAGGAGATATCGAGTCATTACCTTTCTTAGAGGCTATTAGACAAATTAAGTATGAAGTAGGAAGAGAAAATGTGTGTTTTATGCATGTTACTTTAGTGCCATATTTAAAAAAAGCTGGCGAGTTAAAAACAAAACCTACTCAGCATTCTGTTAAAGAATTAAGAGGAATAGGAATACAACCAGATGTTATTATATGTAGAAGTGAGAAGCCTTTATCAGGAGATATTAAAAAGAAAATCGGTCTTTTCTGTAATGTAGAGGAAGAAGCAGTTATCCAAAATCTTGATGCGGATGTATTATATGATGTACCTTTAATGTTGCATGAAGAAGGAATAGATACTATTGTTTGTAAGAAACTTAACTTAGAAGATACCATTATTGATAATTCAGAGTGGCAAGCCTTAGCTGATAGAGTGAAGGGACTTAAAAATAATGTTACTATAGCTTTAGTTGGTAAATATGTTGAACTTCATGATGCCTATCTTTCAGTAGTTGAAGCATTGAAACATGGTGGATTTGCTAATGATTCAAATGTTGAAATTAAATGGATTAATGCAGAGAATGTTAATAAAGAAAATTGTGCTGATATATTAGAGGATGTTGATGGAATACTTGTACCAGGTGGGTTTGGAGATAGAGGGATAGAAGGTAAAATAGCTGCAGTACAATATAGTAGAGAAAATAAAATTCCTTTCTTTGGAATATGTTTAGGGATGCAATGCTCAGTAATTGAATATGCAAGAAATGTCCTTGATTATGCAGGAGCAAATAGTTCTGAAATAAATGGTGAGACGCAATATCCTGTTATTGACTTGATGCCAGATCAAATAGATATTGATGAAAAAGGCGGAACTATGAGATTGGGCGTGTACCCTTGTAAATTAAAAGAAGGGTCTAATGCACATAAGGCGTATGGTGAAGCGGTAATATATGAAAGACATAGACATAGATATGAGTATAATAATGAATATAGAAAAGATTTAGTAGAGAAAGGATTAGAAATTACAGGGATAAGTCCTGATGATAGATTAGTTGAAATTGTAGAAATTAAGGATCATCCTTGGTTCCTTGCTACTCAATTCCACCCAGAATTCAAATCAAGACCTACTAGACCACATCCACTATTTAAAGATTTTATTAGAGCTTCTTATGAAAATAAGGAAAGATAAACATAAAAAAAGGCTGTGTCAGAAATGTTTCTGAGGCAGCTTTTTGTCGTTGAGTATAGGTATATTATTTTATTATGACAAAATATTACGAGTAAAAATTCCTGGCGTATATATATTCAAATATATAAAGTAAGTAATAAGTTGATACTAAAAGAAGTTCGAAGAGAAAAACTTAAATTTTCGTTAACTAAAAATAATTAATGATAGTGATATTGAAAAGGTTTTTTAGCTTAAATGTAGAATATAATAAGTATAATCACATGAATTGGAGGAGTGTTATGGTTATTAATTCTTTGATTTCATTGGCTATTAAAAATGGTAATGGAGAGTATAGAATTGTTACATTGTCTGTTTTTGAAATTGAAAAATTGCAAAAGGAATTTGATGAGTTATATATTATTAGAAATAATTATAATGAGGTGATTATTAAAATAAAATGTATGCTCTGTGGAGAAGATCATACTTATAAATATAAAATCAGAAATTTTATGTCTAAAACAATAAATATATGTGGATGTGAAAAGTTAGGTATTCCAATAATTATTATAGGCAAAAGAGATGAAATAAAAAGTAGAGTTAAAAAATATGAAGAAGTAAATAAAAAAGTAAGTGAAATATTAAAGACCCCTTATGTATAAATTCTATAAAAAAATGTATGTTTGCAAAAAAACTCTTAATAAATAGTGGATTTATTATTATGTTTAGTTTATAATCAAAAATGAAAACACTTCACAAAAACGTTATCGATATATAAAATAGTCTTTTTATCTTTTTTAATTCCCTTAAAATCTTAAATTAATTCAAGTGTTGTATGGTTTTGACTAATTGATATATTTATATATGTTTTGTTTTGTTAAAAATTGGAGGATGAGTAAATGTATGTCAGTATAGAAGAGAAAAAAGTTTCAGAACTTAGAGAAATTGCTAAAGAATTAAAATTGAAAAATATATCTAAACTTAAGAAAGAAGAATTAATAAGTCTTATAAAAGAAAATGAAGGTTTTGCTATAAAAGAAGATGGAGTAATACTTAGAGAAAAAATAAGTCCTAAAAAACCTTTAGGGGACGAAGTGGATAAAGAAAATAAAGAGTCAATTAGGAATAATACTACGAATAATAGCAGTTATAGTAATGGTAGTAATAGAAATACTAATGATATTACAGATAATAGTAGTGATGCTAAAACAACAGGGCTTAAAACAATGATTGATCAATCAAACTCGGCAAAAGGAGTTTTGGAAATTAATGAAAGTAACAGCTTTGGATTTTTAAGAGGTTCTAATTATTTAACTACTCCAGATGATATTTATGTATCACCATCTCAAATAAGAAGATTTAATTTAAAGACTGGAGATGAAGTTCAAGGGAAAGTTAGAATTCCTAAAGAAGGAGAAAAGTTCAAAGCATTACTTTATGTAGAAAAAGTAAATGGGGAAAATCCTGATAAAGCATCAAAAAGAGGTAAATTTGAGAAATTAATTCCGATATATCCTAATCAAAGATTGAAACTTGAAACAACTAATCAGAATTTATCAACTCGATTAATGGATTTGCTTTGTCCTATAGGTAAAGGCCAAAGAGGTATGATTGTAGCTCCCCCTAAAGCCGGTAAAACCACTCTTTTAAAACAAATTGCCAATAGTTTAACTAGAAACAATCCTGAAATTAAATTAATAGTTTTACTTATTGATGAAAGACCAGAAGAAGTTACAGATATGCAGAGATCTATAGATGGAGAAGTTATATATTCTACATTCGATGAGGAACCTCAGCATCATTCAAAGGTAGCGCATATGGTGCTTGAAAGATCAAAACGTATGGTAGAACAGGGGCAAGATGTTGTAGTATTACTAGATAGTTTGACAAGGCTATCAAGGGCATATAATTTAACAATAACACCTACAGGGAGGACTTTATCAGGAGGTTTAGATCCTGGAGCATTAATTATGCCTAAGAAATTTTTTGGTGCAGCTAGGAACATAGAAAATGGAGGTAGTTTAACTATATTAGCTACAGCATTAGTTGACACTGGAAGTAGAATGGATGATATGATTTTTGAAGAATTTAAAGGTACAGGTAATATGGAAGTTCACTTAGATAGGAAATTAGGAGAAAGAAGAATATTCCCAGCAATAGATATATATAAATCAGGAACAAGAAAAGAAGATTTGTTACTTGATGAGGATGAACTTGAGGCATCAATATCTATTAGGAAGTCTATGTATGGGGATGGGAATTTGGCATTAATTCTTGAAAGGTTGATTTCGGTTTTATCTAAAACTAAGAATAATAGAGAGTTTTTAAATATAACAAGCAAACAAAAATGGGAAAGATAAATCTTTCCCATTAGTTTTTATTCTTCTATGTCTTCTCTTTTCATGTTGTATTTCTTCATAAATCTTTCTACTCTACCACCAGTATCTAGCATTTTTTGCTTACCAGTATAGAATGGGTGACATTTAGAACAAACCTCAACTTTAAGCTCTTTTTTAGTTGATCCAGTTGTGAAAGTATTTCCACAAGCACAATGAACAACTGTATCATGGTTGTATTCTGGATGTATTCCTTCTTTCATTATTTTCACCTCACATGCTTTATTCTATTTATTTTTTCAGAATAATTCAAATCAAACATCAACCATGTAATTATAACATAGACAAAAATATTCGTCAATAAACTTTGGGCCTTTTATATACGGCAAACTTTGGGTCTTTTATATACCATTAATATTTGATACAATAGATTTGTTCATAAAAATGGAGGGATATATAATGTACGGACCGAAAGATCATGGATGGATTGAAGTTATAGTAGGACCAATGTATAGTGGAAAATCCGAAGAATTAATTAGAAGAATTACAAGGGCAAATATTGCAAGACAAAAAGTACAAGTTTTTAAGCCAGCAATAGACAATAGATATAGTAAGTGTGATGTGGTATCTCATAGTGGAGATAAATGTGATGCTTTTCCTGTAAAGGATAGTTCGAATGTCTTAGAACTTATAGATAATGATACAGATGTAGTTGCCTTTGATGAAGTTCAATTTTTTGATGATGGAATTATAGATATAATAAGAAAATTATCAGATAATGGAAAACGAGTTATATGTGCTGGACTAGATATGGATTTTAGAGGGGAACCTTTTGGACCAATAGAAAAACTTTTAGCTATTGCAGAATTTGTTGATAAAATCCAAGCTATTTGCATGGTTTGTGGTAATCCAGCTACTAGAACTCAAAGATTGATAAATGGAAAGCCAGCAAGATATGATGACCCTATTGTTTTGATAGGAGCTACGGAAGCTTATGAAGCACGATGTAGAAAGTGCCATATAGTTCCGAAAGAAGAGGTGTGAAAATGAGAAAAAATTGCAATGTAGGTGGTCAAGCGGTTATAGAAGGCGTTATGATGCGTGGCAATAAAGGTGTTGCTACAGCCATAAGAAAACCTGATGGAGAAATAGAAGTTAAATTTGAGGATATAAAACCGTTGACTAAGAAATATAAGATTTTAGCTATTCCAATAGTAAGAGGTTTTGTAAGTTTGATTGATTCATTATTTATTGGAATAAAAACACTTAATTATTCTGCTTCTTTTTATGAAGAAGAAGAAGAACCATCAAAATTTGAAAAATGGCTAGAAAAGGTATTTAAAGGAAGAGTAAATGATGTGCTAATTGGATTTTCTTTAGTTCTTTCTTTAGCTTTCTCAGTGTTACTTTTTTTCTTACTGCCTACGTATATTGCTAATATATTTAAACGAGTTGGCGTTACTAGTTCAATTGGATTAAATATAATTGAAGGTGTGATTAGAGTTGTAATATTTATAATCTACATAACTTTGATTGGAAAAATGGAAGATATAAAGAGGGTATTTCAGTACCATGGTGCAGAACATAAGTCAATATTTTGCTATGAAAATGAAGTCGAGTTAACACCACAAAATGCAGCTAAATTTGGAAGATTACATCCAAGATGTGGAACAAATTTTTTGTTTCTAGTTATGATTGTAAGTATAATCCTTTTTTCACTAACAGGTTGGAATTCTGTTCTTGAAAGAACTTTGTATAGGCTTATTTTATTACCTTTTGTATCTGGAATAACTTATGAAATAATTAAATGGATGGGTAGAAGTGAAAGCAAATTGTCTAAAATATTCGCATATCCAGGATTGGCATTGCAAAAGATAACTACGCAGGAACCGGATTTAAGTCAACTAGAAGTAGCTATTAAAGCATTAAAGGTTGCAGAGGGAATAGAGAAAATTGACAATGAAGATGATGTTGAGCATTTAGAAGAAGATGATAAAGATATTGATGCTTTTCTTAAACAAGAAGGGGAAGCAACAAAAATTTAAGTTAAGTGGTATCACAAATGGAGAATAATTATGAAAATTAGAGAATTATTGACTGAAGGCTATAATATTTTAAAGGAAGAAAATATTGAAAGCTATATGATTGATACGCAACTTCTATTATGCCATGTAATACAAAAAGATAGGATTTTTCTAATAACAAATAGAGAATATGAAGTAGATATAGAATTAGAAAATAAATTTAAAATTCTAGTAGAAGAAAGAAAAAAAAGAAAACCTATAAAGTATATTATTGGTAAAACTGAATTTATGGGTTTGGATTTTAATATTGAAGAAGGCGTTTTGATACCAAGAGCAGATACGGAAATATTAGTAGAAAAAGTTATAGATTCTATTAGAGAAAATTCCTATAATAAAGTGTGTGATGTTTGTTGTGGAAGCGGTGTAATTGGTATATCTATTGCTAAGCTTTCATCAGTATCTGAAGTTAATTTATATGATATTAGTGAAAAAGCAATTGAAGTAACTAAAATGAACATAAAGCAGTTAAGCGTTAATGAGATCGCTTGCACTTATAAAAGTGATCTTCTTAAAAGGGCTATTGGTGATAAAATAAGATTTGATGTAATAGTTTCAAATCCTCCATATATAAGAGAAGATGTGATTCCGTCTCTTATGAAGGATGTAAAAGATTATGAGCCTTATATTGCTCTTAGTGGTGGAAAAGATGGACTGTATTTTTATAGGGAAATAACTAAACAAAGTCTAGAGGTATTAAATAAAAATGGTTTATTAGCTTATGAAATTGGGTATGATCAAAAGGACGACGTGTTTAGAATTATGGAACAGAATGGATTTAAAAAACTAGAGTGCGTTAAAGACCTAGCAGGAAATGACAGAGTGATTATAGGAAAGTTAAATTAGTATTGGCTGATAATTGTGAGTTAGAAGAAAATGTGCAAAATAGAGAAACTTATGATATAATATTAAATTGTGAAAATATAAATACGGAGTGATATATAATGTTTGATAGATTATCCTTTATTGAAAATAAATACGAAGAACTTTCTATGAGAATAAGTGACCCAACAGTTATGGCAAAACAAAATGAGTGGAGAAAGCTTTGTAAGGAGCATTCTGATTTAGAGATTATTGTTATGAAATATAGAGAATATAAGAATGTTAAAGAAGCTTTAGACGATAATAAAGAAATGTTAAGAGAAGAAAATGATCGAGAAATGAAAGAAATGATACAAGAAGAAATTAAAGAGCTTGAAAGAAATAAAGAGATTTTTGAGGGTGAACTTAAAATATTACTTTTGCCAAAAGATCCTAATGATGATAAAAATGTATTTATTGAAATTAGGGGTGGTGCTGGTGGAGACGAAGCAGCTTTATTTGCGGCAGATTTATTTAGAATGTATACAAGGTATGCTGAAAGACATGGATGGAAAATGGAAATGATGAGCGCTAATGAAACTGATATTGGTGGTTTCAAAGAAGTTGTATTTATGCTTAGAGGTGAATCAGTATATAGTAAATTGAAATTTGAAAGTGGTGTTCATAGAGTTCAAAGAGTTCCTAACACTGAATCAAGTGGTAGAATTCATACATCTACGGTTACTGTTGCAATTATGCCGGAAGTAGATGATGTAGAAATAAATGTAGACCCTAACGATGTAAGAATAGATGTATTTAGGGCTTCAGGACACGGTGGACAGTGTGTAAATACTACTGACTCAGCCGTAAGAATAACTCATTTAGAATCAGGAATAGTTGTTTCTTGTCAAGATGAAAAATCTCAACTTAAGAATAAAGAAAAAGCCATGAAAGTATTAAAGGCAAGACTTTTTGAAAGAGCAGAAGCTGAGAGATCAGCAGGTATAGCAGCAGATAGAAAGAGTCAAGTAGGTTCAGGAGATAGATCAGAGAGAATAAGGACTTACAATTTTCCGCAAGGTAGAGTATCTGATCATAGAATTGGGTTAACACTTTATAAATTGGATAGTTTTATTGATGGAGATATAGACGAAATGATAGATGCGTTAATAACAGCTGAACAAGCTGAAAAAATGCAGGAACTAGGAAATTAAAGATAAACTATAGGAAAACTTGATTTAGATTAAGAAAATTTATATATGTAATAATTGGATATAAGATAAAAAGCTTTGTATTTTTGAAGCTTTTTATTTTTTTACAGAGAATAGTTCATCTAATCTTACAATATTATTTAATTAAGAAGAGGTGAGATGGATGTTAAGTATTTTCAGTATTACAGTAATTGTAGGTAGTATTTTAGCAATATTAGGAACTATGATTGGTGCAAGTATTAGTGTTATATTATCAAAACCATCAAAACATACATTAGCTTTCATAAATGGTATTGCTTCAGGAATAATGATATCAATTACTATTTTTGATTTAATTCCTGAAGCTATTGAAAAATTAAAGTTTAGTTTTTGCTTGTTTTATATTTTTATAGGATTCATTTTGATGTTTTTACTTAATATTCTCTACAGAGAATATGCAATAGACAAAAATCATTTATTTAAGACAGCTTTTTTTACTTCGATGGGTTTGATGTTACATAATTTACCTGAAGGTATAATAATGGGAATTGGTTTTTTAAATAGTAATCCTATGGGAATAAAAATGAGTATGCTGATTTTCCTGCATGATATTCCAGAAGGGCTGGCAGTTGCATCTTCTTTACTAGCTATAAATAAAAAGACTAGCAAAGTATTGTTATACTCACTAATAACAGCTCTTCCAACTTTAGTGGGAATATTTATAGGTCTTAAATTTAGAGGAATAACAAATAATATAATTGGTTTATTTTTAGCATTAGTATCTGGGATAATGTTATATATAGTTTTTTTTGAAATGTTAAGAGAGTCAATAGAACTTTCCAATAGAGAAAACGTAATTTTTAGCATATTAACGGGAATTTTATTAGGCCTTGTAATTATTTTTATGTTGTAATAAAATACTATAGAATGGTAAAGTTCAGGAGAAGATGCATATGAAAACAAAGTTAGAGTTATTAAATGAAGATGATGTTGATAAGAGGATTATTAATGAGGCGAGCACGGTCATTAAAAATGGTGGAATAGTAGTATTTCCTACTGAAACTGTTTATGGACTTGGAGCAAATGCTTTAGATGAAATAGCTGTTAAAAAGATTTTTGAGGCAAAAGGCAGGCCACAAGATAACCCACTTATAATACACGTATGTGACAAAAACATCGATAAATTTGTATTGAATATACCTAATGTGGCAAAGATACTTATAGATAATTTTTGGCCAGGACCACTTACAATTATTTTGCAAAAATCTGAAAGAGTTCCTTATACAACTAGTGCAGGTCTGGAAACGGTAGGGGTTAGGATGCCATCAAATAATATTGCAAGAGAATTGATAAAAGGAGCAAAAGTTCCTATAGCAGCTCCTTCTGCAAATATTTCTGGAAGGCCAAGTCCTACAAATGTAGAAAGGTGTATAGAAGATTTGAATGGTAAAGTTGAGTACATATTAGGTGGAGAAATATCAAAATTTGGACTTGAATCAACTATTATTGATTGCACAGTTGATCCACCATGTGTTTTAAGACCAGGAGCTATTACCCTTGATATGTTACATAAGTTTGATGACAGAATATATATTGATCCAGCAATCATGGAAAAACTAGGAGATAGCGTTAAACCTAAAGCTCCAGGAATGAAATATAGACACTATGCTCCAAAAGCACCGTTAAAGATAGTTCTTGGTAGCCAGGATAGAGTTGTAGAGGCTATTAATAGAATGACCAAAGAGTATAGTAATGATAAAATTAAAGTAGGAGTTTTAGCTACTGATGAAACTATTGATTTATATGAAGAGGTTATTGTTAAGAGCTTGGGCTCAAAAGCGAGTTTGAATGATATCGGGCAAAACCTTTTCGAATTATTGAGAAGTTTTGATGAAGAAGATGTTGAAATAATTTTATCAGAAGGATTCGAAGAAGAAGGAATTGGACTTGCAATTATGAATAGATTAAAAAAAGCGGCAGGATTTGATATAGTTAACGTATAAAGGAGTTATGAAAAAATATGTTTAATATACTTTTTGTTTGTACAGGGAACACATGTAGAAGTGTTATGGCAGAGTATATTTTTAATGATTTAAATTTGAATAATAACTTAAGCGGAAGCTCTGCTGGTATATCAGTTATACCTGATTCAAGTGTAACAACTAATACTATAGATATATTAGAGAAGTTTTTGGATATAAAAATTAATGGAAGAAAAGCTGTGCAAATAAATAAAGACTTAATAGAGCAAAATCAATTAGTGCTTTGCATGACAGATTATATCAAGGAAATTCTTGTTTATAATTTTCCTAATAACAAAGATAAAATTCATAATATTCATCAATATGTTGGAAAACAAGGAGATGTAATTGATCCTTTTGGAGGAGATATTGAGATTTATAAAGAAACATATAGATTTTTAAGAAAAGATATTGAGTTATTAATCAATAAAATCCAAATATAGGAGGAAATAAATGAGAATAGCAATAGGTAGCGATCATGGCGGTTTTTTATTGAAAAAAGAGGTAATGCAGCATTTAGAGGAAAAAGGTGTAGAATTTAAAGATTTTGGACCATTTACAGAAGCATCTTGTGATTATCCTGATTATGCTGAGCCAGTAGGAAAAGCTGTTGTTTCAAAAGAATATGATTTAGGTATATTAATTTGTGGAACAGGTATTGGCATAAGCATTTCAGCTAATAAGGTTAAAGGTGTAAGGGCCGCTTTATGTCATGATACTTTTAGTGCTCATGCTACTAGAGAGCATAATAATGCAAATATTTTAGCTATGGGAGCAAGAGTAGTTGGTCCAGGATTAGCATTAGATATTGTGGATACCTTTTTAGAATCTAAATTTGAAGGTGGAAGACATGAACGAAGGGTAAATAAAATACATGCAATTGAAGAAAAATCTTGTAAATAATAGAGCATATGCTCTAATAATAAAAAATTAGGAGGTCATTAAATGAGTAAAGTAACACAAATAGCACATCCACTTATTCTACACAAATTGGCTTTTATTAGAAGTAAAAATACGGGGTCTAAGGATTTTAGAGAGCTTGTAGGAGAAGTCGCAATGCTTATGGCATATGAAGTAACAAGAGATTTGCCTTTAGAAGAGGTTGAAATAGAAACACCTATTTGTACAACTAAATGTAAGATGCTCGCAGGTAAGAAATTGGCAATTGTACCAATATTAAGAGCAGGTTTAGGAATGGTTGATGGAATGTTAAAACTAGTTCCAGCAGCTAAAGTTGGTCATATTGGTATGTATAGAAATGAAGAAACTTTGAAACCGGTAGAATATTTTTGCAAATTACCTCAAGATATTAATGAGAGAGAAGTTATTATAACTGATCCAATGCTAGCAACAGGAGGTTCTGCTATTGATGCTATTGGAGCTTTGAAAAGTAGAGGAGCAACTAATATAAGACTTATGTGTCTTGTAGCAGCACCAGTTGGAATTGAAGCTGTAATGGAAGCTCATCCAGATGTAGATATATATGTTGCTGATATAGATGAAAAATTGAATGAAAATGGATACATAGTTCCAGGTTTAGGTGATGCTGGAGATAGACTGTTTGGTACTAAATAGTAGATAAAAACAATGCATAATGCATAATTTACAATGCACAATTAAGGATGATTTTCTTCGTTCCTCAGAAAATCTTTAATTAAATAATAGATTCTTTGAAGAATTTAAGAGGGTCATCTTTTGAAAAGAAATATTTTGAAACTAAAATATTTCTTTCTTTTTAATAAATAATATTAAGAATTAAATATTAATGAAGTAAAATAGTTGTGAACTGTGAACTGTGAACTGTGAACTGTGAACTGTGAACTGTGAACTGTGAACTGTGAACTGTGAACTGTGA
>NZ_JBTVVN010000053.1:0-20362 GCF_054819755.1 Clostridium sp. DL1XJH146 | reverse complement strand
CTCGACTGAACTTTCATCAGTTAGTATGGTCCAGCTTAGCTGGACGCACTGCATTGTGCATTGTGCATTGTGCATTGCCTCTAAGCATCCAGATCAAAGTCTCCAAATTTCTCCATCCATATTTCTTTTCTATCCATCATCCTTTTTTGCCAATGCTCTAAATCATCAGCTATATATGGTAATATTTCTAGTGTGTAATATGTTGTTGGTATAGGTAGCCCTAATAAATCAGCATTGCACAATAAAATAAAATTATCCATTATAGTATGCGCTTCTTTTTCAAGCATTGCACTTGATTTTCTATTATAATCTGTAGCTCCTTTAAAAAACAATCCTAAGTCTCTTGCAAACTCTTTAACTCCATATTTTTCTTCTGACACCATATCACTTCCTTTAAGTTATCTTACTATTATTATACAATAACTCTTTAAAACAATACACCCTTCTTTTAAAACATAGAGTGCAATGTGCAATTAATGATATTTTAGCGAAGCTAAAACGAATCTAAAATTAAAGATTTTGTGACTGCAAGGAACAAAATCCTCCTTAATTGCTAATTGCAAATTGCTAATTGCAAATTGCTAATTGCAAATTTTTTTAATCTTTTGATCTTTTGATCTTTTAACTTCACTCTATCTTTTAAAAAGCTCTGCAAGCTGCACTCTTCTTTGAAAAAACCACTATTCCTTCAAAAAAGTTTATTTTAAAAAAATAAAGCTAACACCAAAGGCGCTAGCTTTATTTGAATTTCATTATTTACATTTTATTATTTATCACTTAATGCTTTTATACCTTCTTTGATAAGTACAAATGAAAGTACTAATAATACTACAGCAATAATTAATAATGGAAGACCAGCTACTGTAAATCCTACAATTTTAGATTGAATTAATAATATTAAAGCACAAATTGTAACGATAAACATAAATACAGTTGGTATAAGAGCCATTTTGTTTTCTTTTCCTTGTTTCTTTAAGTAAACAGCTAAAGATAATAGAGCTAAAGCTGCAAGTAATTGGTTCGCAGAACCAAATATTGGCCATATCTTTCCGTATCCCATAAATGTAATAGCTCCACCAAGTACAACAGTAATACCTGTAGAGAAATACATATTTGTTAATATTGTTTGTTTTCCATCACCTTTATCAAACATTTCTTGGAAGATAAATCTAGCAAGTCTTGTTGCAGTATCTAGTGAAGTTAAAGCAAATGCAGATATTGCAAGCACTGTGAAAGATACACCTGTTGCAACTGGTAAACCAAATGATCCCATAAATTCTCCAAGACCTTGTGAGAATACACCTATTGGTCCGCCTGCTATTCCTGCTAATGTATCAGAAGTTACATATGCAGCAGTTATTAAAGCTAATATTGCTAAGAAACCTTCTATAAGCATTGAACCATAACCAATAAGTTTAATATCTTTTTCATTATCTATTTGCTTAGAAGTTGTACCTGATCCAACAAGTGAGTGGAAACCAGAAATTGCACCACAAGCAACAGTAATAAATAAGATTGGGAATAAATATTGTCCATCTTTAGGAGCAAATCCAGCAAATGCTGGAGCTTCAATTGAAGGATTAGTAAAGATTATACCTATAGCACCGCCAATAAGCATAGCATATAATAAGAAAGAGTTTAAGTAATCTCTAGGTTGTAATAAAATCCAAACTGGAGTTACAGAAGCAATTGCAATGTAAAGTAAAAGGATAATTACCCATACATTATAGCTTAAGCTTAATGGGAATTTCATACCTAAGAATATACATAAGAACAATAAAGCTACTCCGATAACAGTACTTATAGCAAGTCCTGCACCTCTTCTATAAACTAAGAAACCAAATATTACAGCTAAAGCTATAAACATTAATGATGATGATGCAGCGTCAGGGTGAGCAGCAAAAACTGTTGCACAGATAGAAGTAAATGCACCAACTACAAGTAATAAAGTTAACCAAGCAAACCAAGCAAATAATCTTTTACCTGTGTCGCCCATGTTTTCACCAATAACTTGTCCTATTGATTTACCTTCATGTCTTACAGATGCGAATAATGCACCCATATCATGAACTCCACCGAAGAAAATAGATCCGATGATAATCCATAAAGCAACTGGCAACCAACCAAACATTATAGCAGCGATTGGTCCAACTATTGGAGCCGCTCCTGCGATAGATGAAAAGTGATGTCCTAATAATACTGGAGCTTTTGCTGGAACATAGTCAACTCCATCTTCCTTTGTGTGAGCTGGAGTTTTTCTACTTGGGTCTATACCCCATTTTTTAGCAAGCCAACTACCATAAGTAGCGTAAGCAGTAACAAAACATACGATTGCGATTAATATAATTACTAATGCGTTCATTTAAGAACCCCCTTAAGTATAATATAAATATATAAAAACTTAAAATTAAGTTTTTAACAAATTAATTTTGGAATAAAAATCTCTTGCCTTCTTTTTTGGCAAATCTATTACTATATAACTCGTCCTTTTCTAAATCAATAACCATCAATCTAACATCTGACCATCCATTTAACCCAAATTTAAAGCTTTTATGAAATTTAAATTTCTTAATTGCTTTTAATGTTTCGTCATCAATACCATTATCAACAGTTATAATAAAATTGAAAATACTACTCATATGTTCCTTATCTACATGTACCATTTCATTAATATTACTTTCTATAAATTCCTTTATTGTTTCAATATCACTAATTTTCAAAGTTTCCTCAAAGTGCTCATAAAAAACATATTCATCTGTTTTAAATGCATATATTTCAGCATTCTTTACTAACATATACTTTGCATTTCTTTGATTAAAACTCGCATACAAATCAAACTTTTTATTATATACTTCTTTATCTAAATCAACATTAAAATATGCATCTAAACTATCTTTTAACTTTTCTTTGTAACTAACAGAATTCAACATTAGTTCCCCCCAAAAATTTCTTCACCACAATTTTTAAAAATTAACTTTTTATTAATACTAATTCCATATTTATTCTACAATATTATAAAAATAATGTCAATTTCCATTTTCGTTTTATCAATAGATTTATGTGTATTCCCAAATATTATACACCCTTCTTTGTAAACCTTTACCATTATCTTAAAAAAATATATTCCTTTGGGAACAAGTATATTATACATTAAAATATTCTTAGTAGCATTAAATTATCCTAACTAATCAAAATATATACATAAAATGCTACTATTTATACATTAAATACAATAATATAAATTGATACTATTTTGCTATCATTTATATAAAATAACCGCATTATTTTTGCATTACTTTATGTATATATTATTATATTAGTAATTTATATTATTTACAAGCAAATTATTTGCTTCCATGTGAAAATTTATGTTTTATCTACATCTAAAAGAAATATAAATAATACTTTAATATAAACTCTCTATATGCTATACAAATGTTATTTATGCCTTATATTTATATAAATATTTAACTAATTATAACTTTTTCCAATTAAAAAGTATATACTAATCTACAATTTTGCTATATACTATAATATTAGATGGGGTTTATTGTAAGTTTACACAATATTACTAGGGGGTATATGCATGACCTTTTGTGACGAAAACAATATTGATTTAATAATTAAGGATTTAAAATATCTTAAACTTTTGGCTAAAAAATATCCAACAATTTCAGATGCTAGCACAGAAATAATTAATCTTCAAGCAATTCTTAATCTCCCAAAGGGAACGGAGCACTATATTTCAGACATTCATGGCGAATACGAATCTTTTACACATATGCTAAAAAACGCTTCTGGTGTAATTAAAAGGAAAATAAATGATGTTTTTGGAAATTCACTAAGGGAAAAAGAAAAGATTTTACTTCTTACCCTTATTTATTATCCTAAAGAAAAACTAGAACTAATAAAAGAAGAGGAAACTAATATAAATGAATGGTATCAAATAACTTTACTTAGATTGGTAGCAATTTGTAGACAAATATCTTCAAAATATACAAGATCAAAAGTAAGAAAAGCTCTACCTAAAGATTTCGCATATATTATAGAAGAATTGCTACATGAGCATAATGACACTTCAAACAAGCAACAATATTACAATGGAATAATTCAAACCATTATTGATTTAGAAAGAGCCGATCAATTCATAATAGCTATTTCAAGGGTAATACAACGCCTTGTAGTAGATAGGCTTCATATAGTTGGAGATATATACGATAGAGGTCCTGGTGCCGAAATAATTATGGATAAATTAAAAAAACATCATTCCTTAGATATTCAATGGGGTAACCATGACTTATTGTGGATGGCAGCTTCTGCCGGAAGTGCCGCATGCATAGCAAATGTTTTAAGAATATCATTAAAGTATGCTAATTTAAACACCATTGAAGATGGTTATGGAATAAATCTTCTCCCTCTAGCTACTTTTGCAATAGAATTTTACAATGAAGATCCTTGTTCAAATTATATTCCTAAAATAGTTGGAAAATCTATTTCTAACAGAGAAAAGGATTTATTAAAAAAGATGCATAAAGCAATCTCTATTATCCAATTTAAATTAGAAGGACAACTTATATTAAAACATCCTGATTTTAATATGGATGACCGCCTTTTACTCGAAAAAATTAATTTTGAAAATAAAACAATTAAATTATATGGAAAAGAATACCCTATGATAGATACAAACTTTCCTACATTAGATAAAGAAAACAGATACAAACTTACAGAAGAAGAAAAAAGACTAATTAAAAAACTACAAAATTCATTTTTGCATAGTGAAAAATTGCAACAACACATTAGATTTTTATATTCAAAAGGTTCAATGTATCTTGTTTATAATTCTAATTTACTTTTCCACGGATGTCTTCCTTTAACCAAAGATGGAGAGTTTAAAGAGGTCTTAATCGAAGGTAAATCCTACAAAGGTAAAGCTTTATTAGATAAATTTGACTCAATTTCAAGAGAAGCTTATTACTTAAAGGATGATAACAAAGATAGCACCCTTGCCCTCGATCTTATGTGGTACCTCTGGTGTGGTCCAGATTCACCTCAGTTTGGGAAAAATAAAATGACTACTTTCGAAAGATACTATATAGAAGATAAGAACACTCACAAAGAAAACTTATCCTATTACTATAATTATAGGGATAATATAGATTTTGTAAAAAAATTGCTTCAAGAATTTAATTTAGATTTTAAAACTAGTCATGTTGTAAATGGCCACGTACCTGTCAAACGTAAAAATGGAGAATCAGCAATAAAGGCCGGTGGAAAACTTCTAGCAATAGATGGTGGATTTTGTAAGGCTTATCATCCAACAACAGGAATTGCTGGCTACACTTTAGTTTACAATTCTTACGGAATAATTTTAATATCACATAAACCTTTTGATTCAACTAAAAAAGCTATTGAAGAAAATAAAGATATGATCTCAAGTTCCGTTATTCTTGAACATGCTTTAGAAAGAAAAAGAGTCAATGATACAGATAAGGGAGTTAAAATCAAAGAACAAATTAAAGAATTAGAAATGTTATTAATAGCATATAGAAAAGGGCTTATTAAAGAAGAAAATCATTAACTCATTTAATAAAGGCTCTGTTTTAGAATATTGTTGATATCAAAACTTTTGCTAAGTAAATTAGTTTAGTTCAAATAATAATTAGCAATTTGCAATTTTCAATTTGCAATTAAGGTTAATTCTCTCCCTGCGGTCGAGAATCTTAAATTATTTAATTAATTCAAAGATTTTGCGTAGCAAAATCTACATAAATTGCTAATTGCTAATTGAACATTGCTAATATTTTACAAATAAAAATTATTAATTTAAACAATACCTTATAAATCAACAACTCTTTGCAACATAGCCAATAATAAAAAAACGATTCTGCTAAAAAGCAGAATCGTTTTTTTATTAAATAGCTTTATGGAATGTTCTTGAAATTACTTCTTGTTGCTGTTCTCTTGTAAGTCTATTAAAATGAACCGCATATCCTGAAACTCTTATAGTTAAGTTTGGATATTTATGAGGATTATCCATTGCATCTAATAATGTTTCTCTATTAAATACATTAACATTCAAATGGTGTGCCTTTTGTTCAAAGTATCCATCTAATATAGAAACAAGATTGCTCTTTCTATCTTCTTCTACTTTTCCTAAAGCTTCTGGAACGATGGAAAACGTATTTGAAACACCATCTTGACAAACATCTTCATATGGTATTTTTGCTACAGAGTTAAGTGACGCAAGTGCCCCATTTGTATCTCTTCCATGCATTGGGTTTGCTCCTGGTGCAAATGGCTCTCCAGCTTTTCTTCCATCAGGAGTAGCTCCTGTTTTTTTACCATATACAACATTTGAAGTAATAGTTAAAACTGATAATGTTTTTTTGGCATTCCTATATGTTGGATATTTATTCAATTCAGCCATAAATTTCTCTACAATTTCTACTGCAATTGAGTCAACTCTATCATCATCATTACCGTATTTAGGGAAATCTCCTTCTATATCAAAATCAACTGCTATTCCATCTTTATATACTGGTCTTACTTTAGCATATTTTATTGCACTTAAAGAATCAGCCACAACGGATAATCCAGCCACACCATATGCCATAATTCTTTCAACCTCAGTATCATGAAGAGCCAATTGGCCTGCTTCATAAGCATATTTATCATGCATGTAATGAATTATATTCATAGTATTTGCATACAATTCTGCTACATATTCTAATGATTTATAAAAACTATCTTTTACTTTATCATATTCTAATACTTCATCATCAATTCTTTCAAGGTTTGGTATAGTTAAAATTCCTTTTTTCTCATCTACTCCACCATTAATAGCATAAAGAAGTGATTTTCCTAAATTACATCTAGCTCCAAAGAATTGCATTTGTTTTCCAACCTTCATTGCAGAAACGCAACAAGCTATTGCATAATCATCACCATAAATCGGTCTCATTAAATCATCATTTTCATATTGAATAGAATCAGTTTTTATGGAAATTGATGCACAGTATTCTTTAAACGCCTTAGGTAACTGCTCTGCCCAAAGAATTGTCATATTTGGCTCAGGTGCTGGTCCTAAATTAATTAATGTATGAAGATATCTAAATGAATTTTTAGTAACAAGTGGTCTGCCATCAAGGCCTATTCCACCTATAACCTCTGTTACCCAGTTAGGATCTCCTGCAAATAATTCATTATATTCTGGTGTTCTTAAATGTCTTTCTAATCTTAGCTTAATAATAAATTGATCTATTAACTCCTGTGCTTCTACTTCAGTTAAAGTACCATTTTTAATATCTTTTTCAATAAATATATCAAGGAATGTACTTGTTCTACCTAAAGACATTGCTGCCCCATTGTTTTCTTTTATAGCAGCTAAGTATCCAAAGTATACAAATTGTACAGCTTCTGTAGCATTTTTAGCTGGTTTAGAAACATCTATACCATAGGCAGCCGCCATATTTTTTATTTTATTAAGAGCTCTAATTTGTTCTTCAACTTCTTCTCTTAGTCTCATTAAGTTTTCTGTCATTAAACCTTTTAAATTTTTCTTATCTTCTCTTTTCTTTTGAATTAAGAAATCAATACCATATAAAGCTATTCGTCTATAATCCCCAATTATTCTTCCTCTACCATATGCATCAGGTAGCCCTGAAAGCAAACCAGTTTTCCTTGCTAATCTTGTTTCTTCAGGATATACATCAAAAACACCTTGATTGTGAGTTTTTCTTATCTCACTAAATGTTTTATGCAAGTCCTTATCTACTTCAAACCCGTATGCTTTAAGGGCACCTTCCACCATTCTAATACCACCATATGGATTTATCATTCTTTTTAATGGACCATCTGTTTGAAGTCCTACTATTGTTTCATTATCTTTATCAATATATCCAGCTGCAAAGTTATCTATGCCCGATATATTATCATGGTCAATATCTAATACGCCTTTTTTAAGTTCTTCTGCTAGTAGCTCTTCGCATTGTTCCCAAATCTTTTTTGTTTTAGATGAAGTAGCTTCTAAAAAGCTCTCATCTCCTTCATATAAAGTAAAATTCTTTTGAATAAAATCTCTTACATCAATGTTTTCACACCAATCTCCTTGGTTAAATTCTTGCCACTCATTAAATTTCATTTTTTTCTCCTCCTCAATCACCATTAGTTAGTTGATAATAATTCTCAATGCTATCAGGAAAAAATGACCTCCTGGACTTGTGCCCAGACGGTCGGCAATATGCTAAATTACACTCCTTTGTGGTTAAATCCACATTATCCGTCAGTCATGTAATCTGTTATACAAGGTTTTCTTAACTACAAGTTTATAATAACATTGTAGTTTTAGTGTGTCAACGACATAAAACGAACTTTCTTTGTTATTCGTAATTTTCTAAAAATAATAACTTTTGTATCAATTTGCTCTATTTCGACAAATATATGTCATTCTTTCTATGTTATTTATAATCATTTTAAAGAAATTCAAGAATCAAATCTCCCATCTTTTCTGTAGTAACAAGTTTCTTATCCTCTTCCATAATATCTAAAGTTCTATACCCTTCTTTAAGCACTTTAGAAACTGATGAATTTATAGCAATACTAGCTTCCTCTAAACCAAATGAATATTTAAGCATCATTGCTACACTAATAATTGTCGCTATAGGGTTAGCTTTACTTTCTCCTGCTATATCTGGAGCTGATCCATGTACAGGTTCATATAATCCAAAATTATCATACCCTAAACTAGCTGATGGCAACATACCTAATGATCCTGTTATAGTTGATGCAGCATCGCTTAAGATATCACCGAACATATTTCCTGTTAAAATAACATCAAAATAATTTGGATTTTTAATTAATTGCATTGCAGCATTGTCTACATACATAAATTCAAGTTCTACTTCTTTATATTGGCCTGATAATTCTTTAATTACCTTTCTCCATAATCGTGAATTATCTAGTACATTCGCTTTATCCACAAGAGTAACTTTCTTACCCCTTTTAAGTGCAGCTTCAAAAGCAACTTTTCCAATTCTCTCTATTTCATCTCTACTATACTTCATAGTATCGTAAGCATATTCAACTTCACCATCTATAATATGTTCTCTATGACCAAAATAAATTCCACCAGTAAGTTCTCTTACTATAAGAATATCTAAATCAGGATTAATATTTTTAAGTGGTGATGCATCCATCAATTCTTCAAATACAACAGCA
Source organism: Clostridium sp. DL1XJH146 (assembly GCF_054819755.1). NCBI lineage: Bacteria > Bacillati > Bacillota > Clostridia > Eubacteriales > Clostridiaceae > Clostridium > Clostridium sp. DL1XJH146. The sequence goes on along the minus strand of NZ_JBTVVN010000053.1, from coordinate 11,146 downwards.
GGCCTCAAATTTGCAAAAAGACTAAGTTCTTTTCTTATTTTAAGTAATCCAGCCTCTGGTCTATCATTTCCCTTTAAGTCATCCCATTTAGGACCACCTACAGCTCCTAATAATACTGCATCTGAATTTTTACATAATTCAAGAGTTTCTTGTGGCAAAGGTGACTTCATTTTGTCAATTCCATCCCCACCTATAAGTGCCTCATTGAATTCAAATTTCAAATCAAACTTTTGACCAATTTTCTTAAGAACTTTAACGGCTTCTCTTGTAACCTCAGGTCCTATTCCATCACCAGGTAATACTGCTATCTTCATTACCCATCCATCCTCTCTCTAGTTAAATTTACAAGTCCATTTTTATCAATTATTTCTTGGATAAATTCAGGGAATGGTTCTCCTTTATACTCTTTTCCTTTAGAAATATTTTTTATTATTCCTGTGGAAAGTTCTATCTCTATTTCATCTCCATCTTCTATATCTTTTGCAGCTTCTATGCACTCAATAATAGGTAGTCCAATATTGATAGAATTTCTATAGAAAATCCTTGCAAAACTCTCTGCTATTACACATTTTATACCAGATGTCTTAATTGCAACTGGAGCATGTTCTCTTGAAGAGCCACAACCAAAATTTTTACCAGCAACTATAATTTTTCTACCTTTTGCTTTTTCTTTAAATTCTTTATCTATATCTTCCATACAATGCTCTGCTAAATCTTCTTCCTTACTAGAATTTAAATATCTTGCTGGAATAATTACATCTGTATCCACGTTATCACCGTATTTAATAGTAAAACTTTTCATTACTTAGCTACCTCCTCTGGTGATGATATTTTACCTGTTATAGCTGATGCCGCTGCAACTGCCGGACTTGCAAGGTAAACTTCACTTTCTGTACTCCCCATTCTTCCTACAAAGTTTCTATTAGTAGTAGATACTGCTCTTTCTCCTTTTGCAAGTATACCCATATGTCCCCCTAGACAAGGTCCACAAGTTGGTGTACTAAATACTGCTCCTGCATCTATAAATATTTCAGCTAAACCTTCTTTCATAGCTTGCTTGTATATTTTTTGTGTCCCTGGAATAATAATTGCCCTAACATCTCTATGGATAGTATTTCCTTTTAATATCTGCGCTGCCATTCTCAAATCTTGAATTCTACCATTAGTACAAGATCCAATAACTACTTGATCAATTTTTATATCTTCTATTTCATCAAAAGTCTTTGCATTTTCAGGCAAATGTGGGAAAGCAACGGTAGGTTTTATTGTGGCTAAATCAATATGGATTTCTTGTACATATTCAGCATTATCATCAGCTTTATATACTTTAAATTCTTTAGTACTATGCTCATTTATATACTCCATTGTTATATCATCTACATCAAAAATACCATTTTTAGCTCCAGCTTCAATAGCCATATTAGCAATAGTAAATCTATCATCTATATTTAGGTTTTTTAATCCATCACCTGAAAACTCCATAGATTTATATCTTGCTCCTTCTACCCCTATCATACCAATAATGTGCAAAATTACATCTTTACCACTAACCCATTTCTTCATCTTTCCTGTTATATTAAATTTAATTCCCTCAGGAACTTTAAACCAACATTCCCCCGTTACCATTCCAACTCCCATATCTGTACTTCCAACCCCAGTTGAAAAAGCTCCTAACGCTCCATAAGTACAAGTATGAGAATCTGCTCCAATAACAACATCTCCTGCAGTAACTAAACCTTTTTCTGGTATTAATGCGTGTTCTATACCCATCCTTCCAACTTCAAAATAGTTCTTAATCTCCATTTCCCGGGAAAAGTTTCTACACTCTACACATTGCTCTGCAGATTTTATATCCTTGTTTGGAGTAAAATGGTCTGGTACAATAGCTATTTTCTCTTTGTCAAAAACCTCTTTAGCCCCCATTTTTTTAAACTCTTTAATGGCAACTGGTGTTGTAATATCATTACCAAGTACCAAATCCAACTTTGCTTTTATTAATTGTCCTGCATTTACCTCTTCTAACCCAGCATGCTTTGCTAGTATCTTTTGTGTCATTGTCATACCCATGTTTTTAAGCCCCTCTCTATTTATATGATATTTATTAAATTACTTTGATTTTCTCAAAATACTTTATACACACTAATCCAATGCACACCCAAATGCACAATTATCAATGCACAATGCACTTGAGAATCAAATGCACAATTATCAATGCACAATGCACTTGAGAATCAAATGCACAATTATCAATGCACAATGCACAATTATGGATGATTCTCTTCATTCTTCAGAGAATCTTTATTTTATAAAAGATTCTGAAACTATTAAAGATATCCAACTATACTTGTGTATCGGTAAGATACTCCTAAAAGAAGATCAATCTTTATAAAACAATATATCCATTATATAATAATTCCTATAATTACAATTATCTTCTGAACTTGTTAGAATAATGATTTTCCAAAGCAAAATCCAATTCCTAAATTAAAGATTTTCTGACCAAAGGGAAGAAAATCAACCTAAATTGTGCATTGTGAATTGTGCATTGTGCATTATCTTTTGAACTTATCCTTTGAACTTAATTGTGCATCGTGCATCGTGCATTGTTTTTTATTTATTTCTATATTTATTTATCGCATTTATATATGCCTTAGCACAAGATTCTATAATATTTGTACTAAGTCCTTTACCAATATATTTTTTACCATCAATCCCCAGTAACACTCTAACTTCTCCTTGTGCATCTGTTCCTCTTGTTACAGCCTTAATGGAGAACTCCAATAACTTTGCGTTAACATCAAGAATTCTTTCTAATGCATTAAACATTGAATTAATCGGGCCATCTCCAACTGCTGCTTCTTCATAATCCTTTTTTTCTATGGCAATTTTGACGGTTGAAGTAGATGTTATTGTACTTCCTGTTGTTATATGGAAACTTTTCAATTCTACTTCTTCAACAAGTTGAACAACTTCCTCTAATATTATTGCTTCAATATCATCCTCTAAAACTTCTTTCTTTCTATCAGCTAAATCTTTAAATTTCACAAATGCAATATTAAGGTTTTCTTTAGATAAACTATATCCCATTTCATTTATTTTTTCTTCGAATGCATGTCTTCCAGAATGTTTTCCAAGAACCATATTATTTTCTTTTAATCCTACAGATTCAGGTGTCATAATCTCATATGTTTCTCTTTTATTAAGAACACCGTGCTGATGAATTCCTGATTCATGTGCAAAAGCATTTGCCCCAACTACAGCCTTATTTGCTTGAATAGCAACCCCCGTAAGTGAGCTAACCAATGATGATGTTCTATGAATATGCTGTGTATTCACTCCAGTATCTTTTTCAAAATAATCTTTTCTAGTTTTGAGTGCCATAACAACTTCTTCTAGTGCTGCATTACCAGCTCTCTCACCAAGTCCATTGATGGCACATTCGATTTGAACTGCACCATTTTCAATTGCTGCCAATGAATTTGCAACAGCAAGTCCTAAATCATTATGACAATGAACGCTTATCTGTGCCTTATCGATATTAGGAACATTATCAATTATGCCTTTAATAAACTTGCCAAACTCACCTGGTGTTGCATACCCTACTGTGTCTGGTATATTAACTACATTTGCACCTGCATCAATAACCGCTTCTAATACCTCATATAAAAATTCCGGTTCTGATCTACTCCCATCTTCAGGCGAAAATTCAATATCATCGCATAAAGATTTCGCATAACTAACCATTTCTACTGCTTTTGTCTTAACTTCCTCTCTGGTCATCTTTAATTTATACTCCATATGAATTTCTGAAGTTGCAATAAAAGTATGAATCCTAGATTTCTTAGCATACTTAAGTGCTTCCCATGCCCTATCTATATCTTTTTTATTTGCTCTAGCTAGACCTGCTACAATTGCATTTTCTATTTCATTAGCTATCAATTTAACCCCTTCAAAATCTCCATTAGATGCTATTGGAAACCCAGCTTCAATTACATCTACCCCTAATCTCTCTAATTGCTTAGCTATTTGAAGTTTTTCATACGGATTCAAACTAACCCCCGGTGTTTGTTCCCCATCTCTTAGCGTTGTATCAAAAATTATAATCTTCCCCATTATAAATGCCCCCTTATTTTTGCTTAACTCTAAATTTATATTCTAATAATTATTCTTGCTTATATATTAATTTTTCTTTGTATTTTAATGTGCAAATTGCTAATTAAAATTTAAACTAATATTTTTATTTAAACAATAATTTAGAATTAAAAAATAGTATAAAAAAACACACCCTCTCCTTTTGGAGCGAGTGTGTCGCGGTACCATCCAATTTTATGCTTAATTATTTTAACGACTGTGCCGGTAGAATTTTTAGTCCCTACAGCTCTAAGGCAAGTTCAATAGTTTCTAAATAGAGGTTCTCAGCTTTTCCTCTTCTCTGTAGAATGTCTAACTATCTAGTACTCCTCTTCAAAGCTTTTTGATATTAATTTATAATTTACATAAATCACTCGAGCGATATTACCGAAAATTTAAATTTATACAGTATCTTAACTTAATTTCTCAAATGTGTCAACAAATCAACCTATACTGAGCATAATTAACCTAAAAGATATTTTTTTTGTATCAAAATTCAACGTTATTTATAAAAACAGCGCAGTATTTTTATAAATAAAAACATTTTATCTTTCTCATATTTAAAAACAAAAAAGATAATAGCCTATTTGCTATTATCATTATTGTTGCGATTATAAAATCATAAACATAGAATCATAATCGTCGTCATTATCCTCAGATTTTTGTGAGGATTTTAATTCAATCAGGTAATCAAAGTACTGTTTACTACCTTCAAAATAATTTTCCTGCTCTTGAGAATTTACATCATTTCTGTTTTTATACCTAGTCATTTAATAGCCCCCTTTTATTTATATTGCCCCAAATATTTATTTAATATTTATATGAATTGTAGCATAGGAAATGGTGGCTATCAATTAATAATACTGCTTACTTTTTAGCAAAAATTTACTACTAATTTCATTTCAAAATAATAAATATATGAAAATAAAATAATTTTGTTTATCTTTACAAACTTAAACGCTTACATATTTAATACATAGCAACTTTTTTTTATTTTTATTTTTCTCTTTTGTTGTACAAATTGAAAAATATTATTTATTATTTATTATTGCTCCCACTTCACTTAAAAGTTTTTCATCATTTATACCTGGATATAATTCATTAAGTATCATTATCCTGCTACAAATAGCGTCTCTTTCTTCTTCACTATAATCTTCTTCACTTAACAAATTATGTAATTTCATCTTGTTAATTTCAATTTCTAAATAGGATAATTTCCTATCTTCTTCAATCAATTTAATATTTAGTTCTTTTTTAATATTTTCAATTTCTTTAACTTTAATATTATAATCCTTCATGATTTTTTTTAATTTTTTTGAATAATTAGTTTCAAAGCCAAAAATTCTATTGTTTGTGATTAGTACTTTTTCTTCCAATTTACTTTTGTATGTATCAATTTCTTCTTCTAAATCAAATTTAAGCGCATCAATAAATTTTCTTTTTACAAATAGAAATATAACTATTGAAATAACAAATATTGAAATAAAAATAACACTTACCATTAATATATTATAAATCGTAGTATTAGATTCTAATTTTTTACCAACCAAAATCAAAGATGTCATCAATAAGATAACAGCTAAAAATATTAGTAACACTTCAATCAATTCCATGGATTTTAGTTTTCTTCTGCCTGCCATATTTACCACCTTATTTATCTATAATTTAGTTTCAATTGCATCAATAACTGTTTTTAGAGCTTTTACTCTAGCATAATATTTATCGTTTGACTCAATTACAGTCCACGGTGAAGTTGTAGTACTAGTTCTTAATAGCATTTCATTAACTGCTTTTTCATATTGAGGATACTTTTCACGATTTCTCCAATCCTCATCAGTTATTTTCCACTGCTTTTCAGGATTATTTTCTCTTTCTTGAAATCTTTGCAATTGAATATCCTGATCTATATGTATCCAAAACTTGACTATAACTGCGCCAAAATTTATAAATTGTTTTTCCATCTCATTGATTTCTCTATATGAGCGTTTCCATTCAGTTTCACTACAAAAACCTTCAACTCTTTCAACAAGAACTCTACCATACCAAGACCTATCAAAAATCGTTATGTGACCACCTTTAGGCACTTCTTTCCAAAATCGCCATAAATAATGATGATCAAGTTCCTCTCTACTAGGAGCTGCAATAGGGATAACTTCATATCCTCTTGGGTCCATTTTTTTTGTAAGTCTTTTTATATTTCCACCTTTACCTGCTGCATCCCATCCTTCATATAGAATAATTACTGGAATTCTTTTTTTATATATTTTATATTCTAATTGACGAATCTTCTTTTGATATACTTTGATTTTTTCTTTATACTCTTCTCTTTCTAGTTTTTTTGTTAAATCTATACTTGAGAGAATTGATTTTTTAACTTCTTTAGTATTTGATTCATCAGCGCTTATTATATTATTTTGCAATGTTTTTTCTTCTACTCTTTTGATTTTTTCTTCTAAAACTTCAATTGTTTTTTCCAAAACCTTTATAGTAGCAAATCTTACATTATTTGCTTCTACGACTGTCCAAGATGAATATTCCTTGTTAGTCTTATCAATCATCTCTTCTATTAAGGGTACATATTCATCGTACTTTTTGTTATCTTTCCAATCATCTTTTGTTATTCTCCATGAGGTTGCCTTGCTTTGTTGTAGTTCTATAAATCTTTTCTCCTGTTCTTTTTTATCTATATGCATAAAAAATTTGAGTATAATATTACCATCATCTGCCAATTGTCTCTCAAAATTTACAATATCCTCAAACGCTTTTCCAACAGCTTTCTTATCTAATTTTATGTCCATACGCTCACTTAGCACTCTTCTATACCAACTTCTATCAAATATAGCTATCTTACCTCTTAAAGGCGTTTTTGTCCAAAATCTCCAAAGAAACGGTCTTAATCTTTCTTCCTCAGTTGGCTCATCAGTTGTATAAACTTTAAAATGCCTTGGATCTAAGGGAAGAATAAGATTATTAATTATAGTTCCTTTGCCGGAAGCACTCCAACCTTCAAATACTAATATTATTGGGATTTTTAATTCTTTAGCTTTTCTTTGAAGATATGGAAGTTTTCTCTCTATCTCTTTTATTTTTTCCTTATATACATCTTTATCTATATTTTTTGATAAATCTATTTTATTAAGCATTTTTCCCTCCGTTCAATCCTATATTTAATAATTATTATAGCACATATACAATTTCCTTAATATAATCATGTCTAAACAATACAATTCAAAACTAATCTGATAAATATCCTTGTAAATTTTCTATAACTTTTAATTTATACATTCATTATGTTAACTATCTAAAATTACAGTTTCCCATTAATTTTATAATATTATATTTGTTTCTAATAATGTAGTTATCTGTTATAATGTAAAATATTTAATTGTTAGGAGAGAACTGTAAATGGCTGATTGGATTGAACTTGAAAAAATGTGTAGTGATTGCACAAAATGTACTTTACACAAAACTTGAAATAATATGGTTTTAGGGCAAGGTAGCCTCCATACTGACTTAATGTTTATAGGTGAAGCCCCTGGTTAACAAGAAGATTTATCTGGTATCCCTTTTGTAGCTAAATCTGGTCAACTTTTCGATAAAATTCTCACAGCAGTTGATATTTTCAGAGAAGAAATCTACATAGCTAATATTCTAAAATGCAGCAAAATCAAAAGTACGTGTACGGCAAAAAGCCCCAGCTCAGCTGTTGCTTTCTTAATTACATAAGACATAATAATTTATAAGATGATGCTTGTTTTAAACATTCCATTTTCTGCTGTAAAAGAATATGCTCCATTATATTTTTCTGCTATAGCTGCAATACTTTTTGTACCAAGACCATGATTTTCGGACTTACTTATTGGTATTTCGTCAACCATCATGATCTTGCCTTCAAAGCTATTAGTTATTTTTATTAACAACTTGTCATTTTTTGTTTTACATAAAATTTTCAAGATTTTATCATTTGAACCCTTAATATCGGTTAAAGCATTTATAGCATTTTCAATAGCATTTGAAAAAATTAGACAAAGATCCATATCGGATACAGCTAATTCCCTTGGAAGCTCAATCTGAGTTTTAACATTTATGTTCTCTTCCTTTGCTTTTGTAATATAGAAATGTATAATCAAATTAAGTGAATAATTACTGCAATATGTTTCAACAGCAAGACTCTCAATGTTTTTTTCAACCTCTGTGATATATTTTTGTGCAGCTTCTTTGTTGTTATCGGCAAGATATGCATTAATAAGATTAAGATGGTGTCTCATATCATGTCGATAAATGATTGTTTTTTCCTGAGATTCTTTTAACGATTCAACATTCTGTTTTGATGCCATTATTTGTATTTGCAGCAAGTTCTGTTCATTTTGCAAAGTGAGTTGTTCTCTTGTTTGTTTAAAAAGCCATAAAATCATAATATAAGATACAAGTGTAAAAATAAGCCCTCTTATACTTGGCGCTAAAGTGGTTTGTGATATTACCGTTCCCAAATCATAATTACCAGCGGAATAAGTAAGTATAGAGTAAGTAAGTGGAATAACACAAAATCCTAGCCAACCTTTTTCTGTATTACGCAACATGTAAAGAATATATGGTCGAAAATATCTATAAGTAATAAACCCAGTAGGTATATACAGAATTACGCTAATAACATCCATTATTGCCTTACTAAAACCAAAAAAACTCGAAATCAAAATTGCTAATAAAACGATTGCTGAAACTAAAGCAATAACAGTTAAATGGACAAATACTAATTTTATTCCTTTATACTTTGATACAAAAAGAAAAGCTATAAATAGCGGTATCTGAGCAAGAATAGTATATAATTTCATAAAAGTTTCATATCCAAAATTTATCCAAACAAAAGAATCAACAACAATCATGAAAGCCACGAACAATGCCATAAAATAAAGGTCTTTCTTCTGTTTAACTTCAAAATCTATAAGCATACATACCACAATAGTTGCAAAAGTAAGGGTAAGAATAAGCCATATTAAATCCATAATATTTTCCACCTCATCATTTTATCTTAATATAGTTTTCAAATATAATCTTAACACTTAGTAGAAATTTATAAGATAAAATATTATTTTCTGAAATTAAAAAAGCTTGTCCTGTTGAATAAGTTCTCCCTTACTTCAGTTGCAAGCACAATACAGTTTATTTCTTTATCTTATATTTTATTAATAATAGTTACAGTATATCAAAAATAATATTAAAAAACTAGTAATTTACCACTTGCGTTTAGCAAGGAACATGAGTTTTTTATATAGAAAAAATTATTGCTTAATTGCAACTTATCCATTCCAAAAACACTAAAAGCCCTTGAAATCAAGGACTTTCTTAATGCTTCTTTTTATACAAAATATAAAACAGAAAATAAATAGGTATTGCTAAAAGCAAAATCAAATAAAAATCACGAGTTGCTGAATATGAGGTAGCATTAAATCCTGTAATCATAACATGACTTACAAAGTAAGAAATAGGAACAAATAGAATCTTCACTATGATAGCTTTAACCTTTTCTTTCTTTCTGAATATTAGAAAGAAAAGCACCAAAACAAATGCAATTAACATATCAAGAGTAATATAGTAATTCAAAAACATTCGTGGCAAGGTAATAGCACCGCCATTATAAATTGGATTTATGCCATATATTACTTTGTCCTCTTGTCCGCCGTTAGATACATAATAAATCGTGTTCACTTCTTCATTATTTGGGTTCACTATAATAGTTTGGGATTTTGTAGCGCCAATAATTTCATTCCATACTGTATTATAAATACTAATATCATATATTCCTTGCTCTCTTTGTGTTAGTTCATATTCTCCTACAAAAGAAAGCGTTACACTGCCATTATTCTCATCTGCAGTAATAATCTCAGATGATTGAGTATAGGGTATATATTCAGGTGCTGTTAGGTATGCAAATGATAATATTACAACCATGGCTGAAATAATAGCTGAGAGCATTGCAGTAAATACTCGTTTTTTCTTTATATCTAAACCTATTTTTTTCAGAAATGCTATGTCATCTTTTTCAGTTATAACAACTGTTGGTGTTTCTAAATGGGATTTTAATAATGAAAGTTCCTTTTTACAGTCATTACAACTTAGCAGATGTTCTTCAACAAGTTTCTTCGTGTCTTCGCTAACAATGTTATCCGCATATAAAGGCAAAATATCCTTTACAATGTTGCAGTTTATTTTATTCACTATGATCACCCTCCATTTGTTCTAATATTTGTTTTTTAGCTCGGTAATAAGTAACTCTCGCCCAACTTTCAGTTTTGGTGAAAATTAAACTGATCTTATTGAAAGATAGACTACCGAAAAATCTTAACATAAAAACTTCTTTATATGGTTCACCCATATTGTGCAAAATTTTTAGTATCAAAATAGATTGTTCTTTTAATATTAAATTATCCAAAACATTAGTTTTACTATCCACATTGTCCTCAAGATTGTAAAGCGAGGAATTTTTTTGCCGATTATACTCTGTATAATATGTGTTTCGTGCTATAGTAAAAAGCCATGCTTTAATATCTTTTCGTCCGTCAAATGTATGAATGTTCTTTATTGCTTTTAAAAATGTGTCTTGTGTAATATCTTCTGCAACGGCTTTATTTTGTGATAAACCATATAGGAATGTATATACATCTTTAAAATACAATTTATATACTTGTTCAAATTCCAAATTCGACTCCTCCTTTCACCTTACTAACTAATGAAATATGATTTCGTTACAAAGTTTTTTAAAAAAGCTGCCTACAAATGCAGACAGCTTTACTAAATGGTATATAAATAATCTTCCCTACAAATTTCTATTAGTCAGTTTGAAAGTCTATGCCTAATCATCTTTATTTAATTTCCTTCAGATAAAATAACTCTTTCATATAATAAGCAAGTTCGTCGACTATGTCTCCTCGCAAAGACCTTCATAGCCATCAACCTAAGAATACAATTTTATTCCAATGCTTGATGGCTATTTTAATTTATACAATTGGAAATTAAA